>JBDTQC010000552.1:0-2543 GCA_039932405.1 Ideonella sp. | reverse complement strand
GCTCGATCACGCGCTCGATCCGTCCAGCGGCAACTGGTCGAGCCGATCGATGATGCCGTCGGAATCGACTGCGGCAACAGGTTCACCATGGTTGTAGCCATAGGACACCAGCCAGACCGGGCAGCCGGCGGCACGTGCGGCGCGGGCATCGTTGCTGCTGTCGCCGATCATCAGCGTGTCGGCAGGCAAAGTCGCCAACGCCTCGCAGGCCTTCAGCAGCGGCAGCGGATCGGGTTTCTTGCGCGCAAAGGCGTCACCGCCGAAGACGACTGAAAAGTGGGCGCGCAGCCCTTTGGCATGCAACAGCTGTTCGGCAAATTCGGTCGGCTTGTTGGTCAGGCACGCCAAGGCCCAGCCCTGCTGGCGCAGGCGCGTCAGGCCCTCGACCACACCGGGATAGACCGTGGAGTGCAGCCCATTGACGCGACGGTAATGCTCCTGATAGGCAGCAAAGGCGGTGTCGTACAAGGCCGCGTCGGCGCCGACATGGGAAAGCGTGCTGCGGATCAGATGCTCGGAACCCTTGCCAACCGTTTGTTCGATGAACGGCCGGTCCACGGCGGGCAGCGCCAACTCATCGAGCAGCGCACCAAGCGCAGCGTGGAAATCGCCGACCGTATCGACCATCGTGCCGTCGAGATCGACGATGGCGGCCCTGATCCGGGAGTCGAGCACGGCTTTCATCGTGCCAGCTCGCCACGCATGGCGGCGATCACCCGGGCGTAATCGGGTTGGCCAAAGATCGCGCTGCCGGCAACGAAGGTGTCGGCGCCGGCGTCGGCAATGCGGCGGATGTTGTCGACCTTGACGCCGCCATCGATCTCGAGCCGGATCTCGCGTCCGGTTTCGGCGCGATGGGCGTCGATGCGCTGGCGCGCCTGCGCCAGTTTGCGAAGCGAGGTCTCGATGAAGCTCTGCCCGCCGAAACCGGGGTTGACACTCATGATCAGCACCAGATCGACCTTGTCGATCACCCAGTCGAGTACGTCCAGCGGCGTGCCCGGATTGAAGACCAGGCCGGCCAGACAACCCTCCGCCTTGATGGCCTGCAGGCTGCGGTCGACATGGCCTGACGCTTCCGGGTGGAAGCTGACCAGATCGGCGCCAGCGCGGCAAAACGCCTGAGCCAGGGCGTCGACCGGCTGCACCATCAGGTGAACGTCGATCGGCACCTTCGCGCCGGCCTCGGTAACCGCGTGTTTGCGAAGCGCTTCGCAAACCATCGGGCCGAAAGTGAGGTTCGGCACGTAATGGTTGTCCATCACGTCGAAATGGATCCAGTCGGCACCGGCCGCGATCACTGCCTTGACTTCATCGCCCAGGCGGGCGAAATCAGCTGACAACAGGCTGGGTGCAATCCGGTAGGCCCGCGCCGAGGCAGCGGGGCTGGGAAGGGTGGGATTTGGCGCGGTCATCGGATGATTCTAGGATGATGCAGATGGCAGGCGAAACTCCGCTGCACCGCAGGGAACAAGCTTCTCAAGCCCTCCGCGCCCTAGAATCGATGCCATGTCCAAGCCCGAATTCACCTGCACTGTCGTGGTTCGCCACCTGGCCGAGCAATCCGATCCCGCCGCGCGGCGCTTTGCATTCGCGTACACGGTGACGATCCGCAACAGTGGCGACGTGACCGCGCAACTGATTGGCAGGCACTGGATCATCACTGATGCGAACAACCACGCCGAGGAAGTGCGCGGACTCGCGGTAGTCGGGCATCAACCGGTTCTGAAGCCCGGCGACAGTTTCGACTACACCAGCTGGACCCAGCTTGCCACGCCGCAAGGCACGATGCGTGGCACCTTCTTCTGCATGACCGATGAGGCAAGGCCGTTCGATGCGGATGTGCCCGAATTCGGCTTGACGATTGCGTCGGCACTGCATTGACCGCGGCGATCCCCTCGAGATCCTTGTTGCCTGACCCAGCGCATCACGACGGCTCGTCTTCGCCCTCGTCGCGCTCACCTTTCCTGCGGCCGGAGAACATCGTCCACCAGACAATCAGTACCAGCAGGAATCCGGCGGCAAGCGCCTCCAGCACGAGTATCCACATCGTTTCAAAGCTCGCACGATCGTCAAGGCGTGCGCTGTTGTTATCGGCGACGATTCTAGGCGCGCTGGTCGGCTGCAGCACCGCGCCACCGACCGCTGCGCCTTCCGCCAACTTGCCAGAGCCGGTCACGCCAACGCCGACGACGGCGGTAGTGCCCGAGATCATCAATCGCGCGCAATCGCGCTGGGTCGGCGTCCAGTGGAGCGACTTGCCGGATTGGCAAGGCGACCACATCGCCGAGATCTGGCCGGCCCTGCTGCTTGGCTGTGAACGGCCGGCGGCCGGCTGGCAACAGCTTTGCGCATCGGCACGCGCCGCGCCTGCGATGGACGACGCCGCGCTGCGCGACTGGTTGCAGGCCCGGTTGCGGCCCTACCAGATCGAAAGCATCGACGGCAACGCAAGCGGACTGGTGACCGGCTACTTCGAGCCGCTGATCGAGGCCAGCCGCCAGCCACGCGGCGCCTCGCGCATCCCGCTGTATCAGGCACCG
>JBDTQC010000551.1:0-2546 GCA_039932405.1 Ideonella sp. | reverse complement strand
CGCGCGCATGACCGGCAAACGACGGGTCGGCCATCAGACGGGCCAGATTGCGCACGGTCGCCAGCGGATTGGTCAGTACCTCGTGGCCAACCATCAGCGAAAGCAGCTGCCACAGCGCCAGCAGCGCCAACAGCAGCAGCAGCTTGTCGAAGCCGGCCGACGAGAGTACCCGGCGCGCGGTGGAGGGGGTTGCAGCGAGGGCGGTCGTCATTTCAACGGCCTCCGCGGCGCAGATAGAGCCGTCGTTCCCAGGTGTACAGCAGCATGTTGAGTCCGCCGACAAAACCCAACAGCAGGATCATCAGGCCGTACATGGTCGCGTTGTCGAAGCTGTTGTAGGCGAACGCGATCTCGAAGCCCAGGCCGGCGCCGCTCAGCACGAATTCGCCTGCGATGACGCCGATGAAGGCATAGACGATGGAGAGCTTCAGGCCGGTGAACAGGTGCGGCGCGCACGATGGCAGCACCAGCCTGAACAGGGTTTGATGGGTCGACAGCCGCATCGCCTGCGCGGTGCGGCGCAGCACCCGTGGCACGCGCTCGAAACCCTGCAGCGTGTTGAGCGCCATCGCCACCACGGCGAAGATGAAGCCGATCGCGACCAGCGGCCAGCGATTCAGGCCGAACAGCACAATGAACAGCGGATAGAAGATGAAGGTGGGTATCGCGTAGTAGCTGGCCAGCAGCGGATCGGCCGCGCGCCGCAGACGCGGCAGTCGGTACAGCAGCCACCCGAGGGCAAAGCCGATCAGCACCGCCAGCACCACCGCGATCGCGACGTTCGACAAGGTCAGCAGGATCGGCTTGGTGTAGCGGCCGGAGGCCAGCAGGTTCCAGGCTCCGGCGACCATCTTGCTCGGCGCGATCACGGCCACCGGGTCGATCCAGCCGGCGCGGCAGGCCAGCTCCAGCATCAGCACCAGTCCTGCCACCACCAGCAGCCGGATCCACCCGGCTCGACTGATCCGGATCATGCCTGGCTTGCCCCTTGTCCGTATGCCATCGACTTCAGCGACTCGGTGCGCAGCGTCGACCACAGCCGAGCGGTGATGCGGCCGAAGGCGTCTTCGGAAACGATGGTGCTGTCGCGCTCGCGCGGCCAGCCGGTGGGCACCAGATCGAGAAACACGCCGGGGCGGGCCGACATCACGCCGACGCGGTCGGACAACATCGCCGCTTCGTCGAGCGCGTGGGTGATCAACAACACGGTGGCACCGGTGTCGCGCCACAGCTTGAGCAGTTCGTCGCCCATCAGCAGGCGGGTTTGCTGGTCGAGCGCGCCGAATGGCTCATCGAGCAGCAGCAGCCGCGGCCGCGTGACCAGGGTCCGCGCAATGCACAGGCGCTGTCGCATGCCGCCCGACAGCTGGGCCGGGTAGGCGCGGGTGAAGGCAACCAGGCCCATGAACGACAGTGCGTGCTCGACGCGCTCGCGAATCTCCGGCTCGGCCATGCCGTCGCGGCGCAATCCGAACGCCGCGTTGTCGTAGACCGTCAGCCAGGGAAAGCTGGCGTCTTCCTGAAATACGATGCCCACGCCATCGGGTACCTTGCCGACGACCGGCTGGCCTTCGAACTCGACCGTGCCCGAGCTCGGCAGCGCCAGGCCGCTGAGCACGTCGAGCAGCGTCGACTTGCCGCAACCCGAAGGGCCGACCACCGAGAAGAATTCGCCGCGCTGCAGATCGAGGTCGAGCGGCCCGACGGCGTGCACCGGTTGCCCGCCGGGGCCGGCCGGGTAGACGCGGGTGACACCGCGCACCCGCGCATGTGGTTCGTTTGCTGCCGATGCCTGCGGTGTCGCAGCGCCGGCCAGGTCACGGTTCACTTGCTGCTGCGCAGATCGGCGGGCAGGAAGCTTTCGTCGATCACCGTCTTCCAGTCGAACGGCCCGTCCGGAATCGCTTTCACGAGGTGCAGGCCGGTGAGCATGTACTCCATGCCTTCGTAGTCGAACTCGCCGCGGCTCCAGTAGACACCCTTGTTGGCCAGGATGCTCTCGATCGCCGACTTGGCCTGCTCGGCCGGGATCTTGTACTCGCGCGCCATGATCACCGCGGCCTCGGCCGGGTTCGAGCGGACGAATTCGACGCCCTTGCGGCGCGCCGTGATGATGCCTCGGATGACTTCGGGATGCTCCTTCAGATAATCGGTGCGCACGATGCCCACGGTCTGCGTGACGCGCGGTGCGATGTCGGTCGACCACCAGGCGGCGCGGAAATTGACCTTCTCCTTGCTCCACACCGGCTCGGTCACGTAGGTCATGTCGACCCCGCCTTCACGCAGCGCTGTGAGCCCCGCGCCGATGCCGCCGATCGACTTGCGCTCGACCGCGTCGGTCAGGTTGTTGGTCTTCAGCATCATCGAGGTGATGATGTCGGTGACCGACTTGGGGCTCGAGTAGCCGAGTTTCTTGCCTTTCAGGTCGGTGAACTTGGCGATCGATGCGTCGTCCTTGCGGGTCACCCAGACCTGGTCGGCGACCGACAGGACGCCGCCGTGCACGATGGTCAGCTTGACTCCCTGCTGGATCGCCGCGATGGCCG
>JBDTQC010000550.1:0-2565 GCA_039932405.1 Ideonella sp. | reverse complement strand
GCGGCTTCGCGACGACGGCCCACGCATTTCGCCAGTTTTTGTCGCACCAGGGTCTGGCCGAGCGCATTGCGCAGCGCCTGGCGTCACTGAATATCGATGACGTGCGGGCACTGGCTGAGGCCGGGGCCGAAATCCGCGGCTGGATCGAGGCCACGCCATTTCCTGCCGACTTGGCTGCCGCCATCAAGGATGCCTTTCACACCCTCAGCGCCGACAGCCCGGAGGCTTCGTTCGCGGTGCGTTCGTCAGCCACCGCAGAAGATCTTCCGGACGCCAGTTTTGCCGGACAACAGGAGACGTTTCTGAACGTCGTCGGCCTCGACGAGGTGATGAGCAAGATGAAGGAGGTCTTTGCCAGCCTCTACAACGACCGCGCGATCAGCTACCGGGTTCACAAGGGCTTCACGCACGCCGAGGTGGCGTTGTCGGCCGGTGTGCAGCGCATGGTGCGCTCCGACCTCGGCGCCGCTGGCGTGATGTTCACCATCGATACCGAAAGCGGCTTCCCCGACGTAGTTTTCATCACGTCGAGCTACGGCCTCGGCGAGACGGTGGTGCAGGGTGCCGTCAATCCCGACGAGTTCTATGTTCACAAGCCGGCGCTGCGGGCCGGCAAGCAAGCCATCATTCGCCGCAACCTCGGCTCGAAGATGATCAAGATGACGTTCGCGTCGGCCCAGGAAAAGGCTCAGCACGGGCGTCTGGTGAAAACGATCGACAACGCGCCGGAGCAGCGCAACCGGTTCTCGCTGTCGGATGCAGATGTTGCCGAACTGGCGCGTTATGCGCTGACGATCGAGGAACACTACGGCCGCGCGATGGACATCGAGTGGGGCAAGGATGGTGCGGATGGCAAGCTCTACATCCTGCAGGCGCGCCCTGAAACCGTGAAGAGCCAGCAGGCCGACAAGGTCGAGCAGCGTTACCGACTGAAGTCCAGCGGCACGGTGCTTGCCGAAGGCCGGGCCATCGGACAGAAGATCGGCACCGGTCCGGTGCGCATCGTCCACAGCACGGCCGACATGGACCAGGTGCAGGCCGGTGACGTGCTGGTCACCGACATGACCGATCCGAACTGGGAGCCGGTGATGAAACGCGCCAGCGCCATTGTCACCAACCGGGGTGGACGCACCTGCCATGCGGCGATCATCGCGCGCGAGCTGGGCGTGCCGGCGGTGGTGGGCTGCGGTGATGCCACCGAGACGCTGACAGAGGGCGCGCTGGTCACCGTGGTCTGCTCGGAGGGCGATACCGGCTACATCTACGATGGCCTGCTGGATACCGAGGTCACCGATGTGCAGAAGGTCGATCTGCCGGACTGTCCGGTCAAGATCATGATGAACATCGGCAATCCGCAGCTGGCGTTCGAATTTGCGCAATTGCCGAATTCCGGCGTCGGGCTGGCGCGTCTTGAGTTCATCATCAACAACAACATCGGGGTGCACCCGAAGGCCATTCTCGACTACCCCAATATCGACCTCGACCTGAAGAAAGCGGTCGAGTCGGTGGCGCGTGGGCACGCCTCGCCACGGGCGTTCTACGTCGACAAGCTGGTGGAAGGGATCGCGACGATTGCCGCCGCGTTCTGGCCAAAGCCGGTAATCGTGCGCCTGTCCGACTTCAAGAGCAATGAATACCGCAAGCTGATCGGCGGCTCGCGCTACGAGCCGGAAGAAGAAAATCCGATGCTCGGCTTCCGCGGTGCTTCACGTTATGTCAGCGAAGAATTCGGCGAGGCATTCGCGATGGAGTGCGACGCGCTGAAGCGCGTGCGTGCCGACATGGGCCTCACCAACGTCGAGATCATGGTGCCGTTCGTGCGCACGCTCGGCCAGGCCGAGCGGGTGATGGGCATGCTGGCCGATCGCGGGCTGAAACGCGCGTCGCAAGGCGGCACCGACGGATTGCGCATCATCATGATGTGCGAGGTGCCGAGCAATGCGGTACTGGCCGAACAGTTCCTCGAGCATTTCGACGGCATGTCGATCGGCTCGAACGACCTGACGCAACTGACCCTCGGTCTGGACCGCGACTCCGGGATGGAATTGCTGTCGCGCGATTTCGATGAACGCGACCCCGCGGTCAAGGCCTTGATCGAGCGTGCCATCAATGCTTGCCTCGCGGCGGACAAATATGTCGGCATCTGCGGACAAGGCCCCAGCGATCATCCCGATTTTGCCCAGTGGTTGGCCCACAAGGGCATCAAGTCGATGTCGCTGAACCCGGATACTGTCGTCAACACGTGGCAACTGCTCGCGCAAGGCTGAGTCTCAGAACATGTCAACCATTCTTCAGAACCTGCCCGCCGGACAGAAAGTCGGCATCGCCTTTTCGGGCGGCCTCGATACCAGCGCCGCGCTGCACTGGATGCGCAACAAGGGTGCCATTCCCTATGCCTATACCGCCAACCTCGGCCAGCCCGACGAGCCCGATTACGACGAGATTCCACGCAAGGCGATGCAATACGGCGCCGAGAAGGCGCGCCTGATCGACTGCCGTGCGCAGATGGCCGCCGAAGGCATTGCTGCCTTGCCGTGCGGCGCCTTTCACATCTCCACTGCCGGC
>JBDTQC010000549.1:0-2566 GCA_039932405.1 Ideonella sp. | reverse complement strand
GCGAGCAGGATCCCGATGCGTTTCATGGCGTTGCTGTCGCCTCAGGAGCCTGCGCGCGCGCCCAGCTTGCGCAACATGGTTTCCAGCATGCACCACTTGGTCAGCGCGCTTTGCAGCAAATTCGCACCAACGAAGGCGGTGAAGGCCAGCCACCACTGGCTGACAAACAACGGGCTGCCGGGAACGCCCAGCGCGAGCGAAATCAGGATGAACACGCCTGCGAGCAGACGAACGAGTTGCCACGATGTCATGTCAGTACTCCTTGTGCGGGTTGATGAATCAGCGAAGCCACACGCTTGCGGTAGGCCACGAAATAGAGCAGCGGAATGACCACCAGCGTGAGCAGCGTCGATACGGCGATGCCGAAGATCAGCGAGATCGCGAGACCGTTGAAGATCGGGTCGTCGAGGATGAAGAAGGCGCCGAGCATTGCCGCCAGGCCAGTCAGCAGGATCGGCTGCGCGCGCGTGATTGCCGACGAAACCACGGCCTCCTTGAAGGCCATGCCGGCGTTCAACTGCAACTTGATGAAGTCGACCAGCAGGATCGAGTTGCGCACGATGATGCCGGCCAGCGCAATCATGCCGATCATGCTGGTCGCGGTGTATTGCGCACCCAGCAACGCATGGCCTGGCATCACGCCAATGATGGTCAGCGGGATCGGCGCCATGATGATCAGTGGCGTCAGGTACGAGCCGAAGTGCGCCACCACCAGCAAGTAGATCAGGATCAGACCGACTGCATAGGCGGTACCCATGTCGCGGAAGGTCTCGTAAGTGATCTGTGACTCGCCGTCCCACTTCAGGCTGTAGCCGCGGTAGGGATCCTTGGGCTGGGCGATGAAATGCTCGGCCAGATCGCCGCCGCCGGGCATCTGCAATGCATTGATGCGCGAGCGCATCTTGAACATGCCGTACAAGGGGCTGTCGACAGCACCCGCCATGTCGGCGACCACATAGTTCACTGCCAGCAGGTCCTTGTGATGGATCGGCTGTTCGCGCAGCGTGTCGCTGAGCGTGACCAGCTCGCGTATCGGCACCAGGCCGCCGGCCGCGTTGCGAACCGTCAGCTGCAGCAGCCTGTCCAGGTCGCCGTGATCCTCGGCCGGCAGGCGAATCATCGCTGCCGTCGGGTACTTGCTGCCGTCATGCAGGTAGGCCGCCGCGTCACCGGCCAGGCCTGCGCGCAGGGTGTCGACGACGCGTTGTTGCGGCACGCCCAGCATGGCGGCCTTGCGGCGGTCGACCAGGAGCAGCTTTTTCGCTGCGTCGGCGATCGAGCTGTCGTCGACATCGACGACGCCATCGGTGCTGCTGAAAACCGCCCGCACTTGCTTGGCGACCTGGCGCCGACCCTCGGCTTCGGGCCCGTAGATCTCGGCCACCAGCGGCGACAACACCGGCGGGCCTGGCGGAACTTCGACGATTTTCGCGTTGGCACCGAAGCGCGCGGCAATCACCTGCAGCGGCGCGCGCAAACGCATGGCGATGGCGTGGCTCTGCTCGCTGCGGTGATGCTTGTCAACCAGATTGACTTGCAAGTCGCCCACATTGCCGCCACTGCGCAAGTAGTACTGGCGCACCAGCCCGTTGAAGTTGATCGGCGCAGCGGTCCCGGCATACGCCTGGTAGTCGGTGACTTCCGGCACGCCTGACAGGTAGGCGCCCAGTTCGCGCAACACCGCGGCAGTCTTCTCGACTGGTGTGCCGACGGGCATGTCGACAATGATCTGGAACTCGGACTTGTTGTCGAACGGCAGCATCTTCAACACCACCAGGCCAAGCATCGGCAGCGCCAGCGAGACCGCAATCAACAGCGCGATTCCGAGGCCGAGCAGGCCGCGACGGCGTGCGCCGTGGCGCTCGTCGAGCAAAGGCTCGAAAATGCGGCGGAACAGCGGCGCCAGCTTCGCTGCCAGCCCGTGCGGCTTGCCAGCTTCGACGGCAGGCGTGCTCTTCAACCACAGGCGCGCCAGCCATGGGGTGACGACGAAAGCGATCGCGAGCGACAGCAACATGCCCATGCTGGCGTTGATCGGGATCGGCGCCATGTATGGCCCCATCAGCCCGCTGACGAAGGCCATCGGCAGCAGTGCGGCGATGACCGTCAGCGTGGCAAGAATCGTCGGCCCGCCCACTTCGTCGACTGCGCCCGGAATGATGTCCGTGAGGGTCTTGTCCGGGAACAGCTGGTGATGACGATGGATGTTTTCGACAACGACGATGGCGTCGTCGACCAGGATGCCGATCGAGAAGATCAGCGCGAACAGCGACACACGATTCAACGTGAAGCCCCAGGCCCAGCTGGCGAACAAGGTCACCATCAGCGTCAGGATGACCGCGCTGCCGACGATCGCCGCTTCGCGCCGGCCCAGCGCGATGAACACCAGCGCCACCACCGCGGCGGTGGCGAAGAGCAGCTTCTGCATCAGCTTGACTGCCTTGTCGTTGGCGGTGGCACCGTAGTTGCGTGTCTCGGCAACCTGCACGTCGTGCGGGATGACGGTGTTCTGCAGGCTGGCCACACGTTGCATCAAGGCGTCGGCCACGTCGATGGCGTTTTCGCC
>JBDTQC010000548.1:0-2569 GCA_039932405.1 Ideonella sp. | reverse complement strand
CCCCCCCGGAGCGCCTTCGGCGCACCCCCCCAGGGGGGCGCCGCCAGCGGCCCGGCAGAGCCGGATCCGCGGCGGCTGCTTGATGTTGGCGTCGCTGCGCTTGCCATCAGGTGCGTTTCGACGATCGTCGGGGCATTCGTCACTTCTTGCCCTTTACGTGGCCTTCCAGTTCCGAGAAGGTCGGGCGATCGCCTGAATAAAGCACCTTGCGTCCGAATTCGATCGCCACCTGCGGCGCATACCCCTGCATCGATGCCAGCAGGGTCGTCTTGATGCATTGCAACTCTTTCGATCCGTCTTCGACCTTTTGCTCGAGCAAGCCACCCAGCGGCTCGACAAAACCGTAGGCCAGCAAAATCCCGAGGAAGGTTCCGACCAGCGCCGAGCCAATCATCGCGCCGAGCACCGCCGGCGCCTGGCCAACCGAACCCATGGTGTTGACCACGCCGAGCACCGCCGCCACGATCCCGAAGGCCGGCAAGCCGCCAGCCAAGCGGCCGATCGCTGCCACAGCGGCATGTTCTTCCTGGTGGTGGGTCTCGATCTCGCTGTCCATCAGGCTTTCGATCTCGTGCGCATTGAGATTGCCCGACACCATCATGCGCAGATAGTCGGTGATGAATTCGACGATGTGGTGATCGTTGCCGACCGCAGCATATTTCTGGAACAACGGCGAGCTGTGCGGATCCTCGACATCGGCCTCGATGGCCATCAGGCCTTCCTTGCGCGCTTTCTGCAAGATATCGAACAGCAGCGCCATCAGCTCCATGTAGCGAGCCTTGCTGTATTTGCTGCCTTTGAAACACTTGCCGATGCCGGCCATCGAGGCCTTGATCACCTTCATCTGGTTGTTGGCCAGGAAGGCACCCATCGCCGCACCCAGGATGGTGATCATCTCGAACGGCAACGCATGCAGGATGACGCTGATGTTGCCGCCGTGCATGATGTACACGCCGAAGATGCAGCCCAGGGCAAGCGCCCAGCCAACGAGAACAAACATGGTCTTGTGGTCCGAAGAATGCGCACACCAAAAATGGGTGCCAGCAGGTGCTTTATCGGTCAACCAGCGCGCGGCTTGAGCCAGTCAGCATCCCCGCAGCTGATCCGCAGCACCCTCCGTGCGCCACCCGCGCTCGATCAGATCCGACCCGCCAAAAAAAGACGGGCCCGAAGGCCCGTTATGGAAAGCACAGTTCGAATGTGCTGAGGAGGAGACACACGATGAAACACTCGAATGACGGGAACCAAGCAAAGAACCCGACAACCCCGCCGAAGAGCGCCATCGCAAGCGCCCGCCGACGGTAACTACTACTACCAACCTGTCATCGGCACTTGCCGCGCCGACTTGAGCATCGAATTGCCAGTCAATGCATCTTGATCCCGCCAGCCGACTTCCCCTTGCCGGCACGTGCCGGCGGGCTGCACAGGCCGCAGACATAGTGCTTTGCGATTTCGTGCGGATGGGTCACGAAATGTCCACCGCACTTCGAGCACGAAGTCATCGTCAGCATGCCGTTGTCGACGAACTTGACCAGCCGCCAGGCGCGCGTCACCGACAGCAGCGCTTCCAGGCCTTGCGCCGTGGTTTGCTCCTGATACAACTGGTAGGCCTTGATGACGGTATCGATCTCGTCGAGCTCGGCCACCTTGTTCAGGTACTCGTGCATGTTCAGGAACAGGCTGGCGTGGATATTGGGTTGCCAGGTCATGAACCAGTCGGTCGAGAACGGCAACTGGCCCTTGCTCGGCGACTTGCCGGCCACTTCCTTGTACAGGCGCAACAGGCGCTCGTACGACAGATCGGTTTCGGACTCGAGCACCTGCAGGCGCGCTCCAAGATTGATCAGCGTGACGGCACGCTCGATTTGCCGGGCTTCGGTCAGGATGCTTTTGACGCGCATGATGGATGGTGCTCTGCTCTGTTCGAATCTGAGAAAAAGAAGGAGTGATCGCCTGGATCAGGCCGCTTCGCGATGGCGCCCGGCCATCAGGATGCTGGCGTGCAGGCGGCTTGTGGTTCCGTTGGCAGCACCGCCCTTGCCATGGTTGGCCAACAAGCCCCAGACCAGATCGTCGTCCATGCGGAAGCGGCACAGCAAGGTGCTGCCCGAAGCGATCTTCATCATCTGCGCGGGGCTCAGCAGGGCCAGCATCGCCGCGTTTTCCTCGCTGATGCCAAGGCGGAACAACGCCTGATCGCGGTCGCTGCGGATCAGGCTCTGCGCCAGCATCAGGTAAGAAAGATTGGCTTCGCGGATTTCGGTGAGGATCTGGTCGGTGTTCATGGTCTCGGTCCTTGATGTCGGGCAGTGGTGCGGTCTGATGATTCGGGTGGCAATGTCGGGTCTGATCTGTTGTTCTTCAGCGTTGCTTTGTGCTCTCAACGTGAAACGGATTGTGAAGACGAGAACTGGCCGTGGACATCAGGTCATCTCTGTGGCTTGAGTCCTTGTTCTTCTGTGGAGGGTGTAAGGGAAATTCCTACAGACTGCTCTTCACGCTCTGAAAAGCGTGTGCTGCACGGTCGTGTCGCCGGTTCGACAAGCCCGGGTCGCGTGGCTGCGCAAGC
>JBDTQC010000547.1:0-2587 GCA_039932405.1 Ideonella sp. | reverse complement strand
CCGCTGGGCGTGCGCGAATTCGAACTGTTCGATCTGCCGTTCATCTTCGACAACGATGGCGAATTGCACAAGGTGACTGGCGGGCCGGTTGGCAAGATGCTGTTCTCGAAGCTGGAAAGCAAGGGAATCAAGGGGCTGGCGTTCTGGGACAACGGCTTCAAGTCGTTCTCTGCCAACAAGCCATTGAAGAACCCGGAGGACTACAAGGGGCTGAAGATGCGCATCCAGTCGTCCAAGGTGCTCGAGGCGCAGATGCGGGCGCTTGGTTCGCTCCCGCAAGTGATGGCTTTCTCCGAGGTTTATCAGGCGTTGCAGACCGGCGTGGTCGACGGCACTGAAAATCCGATCTCCAACCTGTACACGCAAAAGATGTACGAGGTGCAGAAAAATCTCTCTCTCACCGAGCACGGCTACCTTGGCTATGCGGTGATCACGAACAAGAAATTCTGGGATGGCCTGCCTGCCGATATCCGTGGCCAACTGGAAAAGGCCATGTCCGAGGCGACGGTCTATGCCAACAAGATTGCGAAGGAAGAAAACGACAGCGCGCTGGCCAAGGTCAAGGCTGCCGGCAAGACCGTGGTCTACACGCCGACACCGGCAGAACGCCTGGCACTGAAGAAGGCGCTGGTCAAGGTGCACAAGGAGATGGAGTCGCGAATCGGCAAGGAGACGATCGACGAGGTCTACAAGGAAACAGGCTTCGATCCGGGCAAGCTTTGAACGCTTCTACCTGACCGCTGCGATGGCTGCTGGAGCGAAGGCTCCAGCCACGCGGTGAATGAATCAATCCGATTTGTACAAAGGCCGCCCTGCGGCGGTTTGAATATGAAAATACTCGATCGGCTCGAGGAAATCCTGATCGGCTTTCTGATCGCCGGGGCGACCCTGGTGATCTTTGCCGCCGTCGTTCACCGGTTTCTGGCGTCGTGGCACATTCCGGTCGTACAGGACATGGCACTCGCGATGAACCTGTCATGGGCACAGGAGCTGTGCATCATCATGTTCGTGTGGATGGCGAAGTTTGGCGCCGCGTACGGCGTGCGAACTGGTATCCACGTGGGGGTGGACGTGCTGATCAATGCGCTGAGCGACGCCAAGCGCCGCAAGTTCGTGTTGTTCGGGCTACTTGCCGGTGCGTTGTTCACCGGCATCGTGGCCACGCTGGGCGCCCGCTTCGTGTGGGAGAACGGGATGCACTACGCGGTCTTTCACGCGCTCGGATCGGCGCCGGCGGACCTGTATCCGGGGCCGACGACGCCCGACCTCGAATGGCAGACCTGGGTGGTCTACCTGGCCATTCCGCTGGGCTCTTCGCTGATGTGTTTCCGCTTTCTGCAGGTGGCCTGGTCGTTCTATCGCACCGGCGAGCTGCCGCACCACGACCACGGGCATGTCGAGGGCATCGAGGACGATGAGTTTCATCCGCACGATGTTGCGATCGCCCACGGGAGCGCCAAGCCATGAGCACGATCATCATCATTTCGCTGCTGATCGTGCTGATGATCAGCGGCATGCCGATCTCGATCGCGCTGGGCCTGACGGTGTTGTCGTTTCTCTATTTCTTCACCGAGGTGCCGATCGAGTCGGTGGCGCTGAAGCTGTTCACCGGCATCGAGAAGTTCGAGATCATGGCGATCCCGTTCTTCATTCTGGCTGGCAGCTTCCTGACGCATGGTGGCGTGGCCAAGCGGATGATCCGCTTCGCTACCTCGATGGTCGGGCACTTCTATGGCGGGCTGGGCCTGTCGGGTGTGGTTGCCTGTGCACTGTTCGCGGCGATCTCGGGCTCTTCGCCGGCCACTGTGGTGGCGATTGGTGCGATCCTGCTGCCGGCGATGGTCAAGGCGGGCTATCCGATGAAATTCGGTGCCGGGGTGGTCACCACATCGGGCGGCCTCGGGATACTGATCCCGCCGTCGATTGCGATGATCATCTACGCCGTGTCGACCAATTCGTCGATCGGCGCGCTGTTCATGGCAGGTGTGGTGCCGGGCCTGGTACTGGCCTTGCTTCTCGGATTGACCACGTTCTACATCGCGCGCAAGCACAACTATCCGCGCCAGCCAAAGGCAACCTGGCGCGAGCGCTGGCAGGCGCTGCGTGAATCGTTCTGGGGCGTGTTCCTGATCTTCATCGTGATGGGCGGCATCTACTCGGGGGTCTTCACGCCCACCGAGGCCGCCGCCGTCGCCGCGGTCTACGCCTTCGTCGTCGCCGTGTTCGTCTACAAGGACATGAAGCTCAAGGACGTCGGCAAGGTGCTGCTGTCGTCGGCCAACATGAGCGCGATGCTGCTGTACATCATCACCAACGCGGCGCTGTTCTCGTTCCTGATGTCCTACCAGCATGTGCCCGAGCAGATGGCCGGGTGGATGTTGTCGCAAGGCCTGGGGATGGTGGGCTTCCTGCTGATTGCCAATGTGCTGCTGCTGGCCGCCGGCAACTTCATGGAACCGTCGTCGATCATCCTGATCCTGGCGCCGATCTTGTTCCCGATCGCGATGAAGCTGGGCATTGATCCGATCCACTTCGGCATCATCATGACGGTGAACATGGAGATCGGCATGTGCCATCCGCCGGTGGG
>JBDTQC010000546.1:0-2600 GCA_039932405.1 Ideonella sp. | reverse complement strand
CCGGAGCCGCCGATTTCGGTGTCGTGCCGGTCGACAACTCGAGCGAAGGGGTGGTCACCCGCTCGCTCGATCTGTTCCTGACGACGCCGTTGAACATCATCGGCGAGACCAGTCTGTATGTGCGACACAACCTGCTGCGTCGCATCAATGCCAGCGAAGGCATCGAGGTCGTGTGCGCCCATCCTCAGGCGCTGGCCCAATGCCACGGCTGGCTCAGCCACCACTTGCCGCACGCCGAGCGGCGGCCGGTGTCGAGCAACGCCGAGGGCGCGCGGCTGGCCAGCCTGGACGACAAGCTGGCAGCGTTGGCCAGTACGCGTGCGGCCAGCGAATTCGGTCTGCACATCGTTGCGCCCGCGGTGCAGGACGACGCCCACAACCGGACACGCTTCGCGATCGTCGCTCATCCGCATCGACATCCGCAACCCGGTCCGTCGGGCAACGATTGCACAAGCCTGGTGGTGTCAGTGCCCAATCGGCCCGGCGCTGTGCACGATCTGCTGGTGCCGCTGAAGCTCCACGGCGTTTCGATGACACGTTTCGAATCGCGGCCGGCGCGTTCCGGTCAATGGGAGTATTACTTCTACATCGACTTGCAAGGCCATCCCGAGCAGGCGCATGTCGGCCAGGCTCTGCGGGAATTGCACGCCGCCTGTGCCTTTTTCAAGGTGCTGGGTACCTATCCGATCGACAGTCACTGAAGCGGCCATTCGACAAGCCCCCCTGGCGCCCAACACCGTGCAAGATTCATCCATCCTGTCCTTCAAGAAACTCTGCGTGATCGGCTGCGGGCTGATCGGTGGCTCGTTCGCTCTGGCGATGAAAGCAGCCGGTCTGGTCGATCAGGTCGTCGGCGTCGGCAAATCCGCGGACAACCTGGCCAAGGCGAAGGCCCGCGGCGCCATCGATTCGGAAGTCGGTTCGGCGGCCCAGGGCGTCGTCGACGCCGACCTGGTGCTGGTAGCGGTACCCGTGGTGGCGGCCGAATCGGTGCTGCGCGAGATTCGTGAATCCTTGTCGCCCGATGTGCTGCTGATGGATGTGGGCAGCACCAAGCGCGATATCGTCGATGCAGCGCGCCGCGTCTTGCAGGGGCGGCTGCCCAATTTCGTGCCGGCGCACCCGATTGCGGGCAAGGAGTCGTCCGGAATCAGCCACGCCGAGGCGACCTTGTTCAGGGATCGCCAGGTGCTTCTCACGCCAATCAGCCAGACCGATCCGCGCCTGTTGAAGATCGCCGATTCGCTGTGGTCGGCAATCGGCGGCCAGGTCCGTCAGATGACGCCGGAAAACCATGACGCCACCTTTGCAGCCGTCAGCCACTTGCCACATCTGCTGGCCTTCGCCTATTTCAATTCGGTGCTCGGCCACCCGGCTGGTGCCGACTACTTGCAGATGGCCGGTCCCGGGTTTCGTGATTTCACACGAATCGCTGCCAGCGATCCCGACGTCTGGCGCGACATCCTCTGGACCAATCGCGAAGAAGTGCTCAAGCAGTCGATGCGTTTTCGCCAGGCGCTGGATGCCTTCGAGCATGTCATCCGCCGCGGCGACCAGTCAGCGATCGAGACGCTGATTCGCACCGCATCGGATGGTCGCGCCGAATGGAGCATCGCCAACGCCCGTACCCGCTCCGGGCGCTGACCTGCATGTTCGAGACCCGATTCATCGATCTGCCGCCGTTGCAGCATGCCGCCGGCACGATCCGACTGCCCGGATCGAAAAGCATTTCGAACCGGGTTCTGCTGCTGGCCGGGCTATGCGCTGGCCGAACCGTGATTCACGACCTGCTCGATTCGGACGATACCCGCGTCATGCTCGACGCGTTGCAAAGCCTGGGCTGCGGCATCGACCACACTGAAGATGGTTTGGCCATCACCGGCATCGATGGACAACTCAAGACCCATCGCGCCGACCTGTTCCTGGGCAACGCCGGCACCGCGATGCGCCCGCTGACGGCAGCGCTGGCGTTGCTGGCCACCACGCAGCAGGGTGAGTTCGAACTGCGTGGTGTGGCCCGCATGCATGAACGCCCGATCGGCGATCTGGTCGATGCCTTGCGCCAACTCGGCTGCGGCATCGACTACCTGGGTCAGCAGGGCTATCCGCCGTTGCGCCTGCGATCGGGCGATCAGCGCTTCGGCGAATTGGCGCCAATCGTCGTGCGTGGCGATGTTTCCAGCCAGTTTCTCACCGCGTTGCTGCTGGCGCTGCCCCTGATTACGGACGGCGGCGCGCGCACCATCGTGGTCGAAGGCGAGCTGATCTCCAAGCCGTATGTCGAGATCACGTTGAAGCTGTTGCAGCAATTCGGTATCGAGGTCGAACGCGATGGCTGGCAGCGTTTCACGGTGCCGCGGGGTAGCCGCTATCGATCACCCGGCCGCATTCGGGTCGAAGCCGACGCCTCATCGGCGTCTTATTTCATTGCGCTGGGTGCAATCGCGGGCGACCGCGGCGCGGATCGCCTCGAAGGCGTCGGCGCCGACTCGATCCAGGGCGACATCCGCTTCGTCGAGGCCGCGCAGGCGATGGGCGCACGCATCGACAGCGGCCCGGGCTGGATCGAGGTGCGCCGAGGCAGCTTTCCGCTGCGCGCG
>JBDTQC010000545.1:0-2614 GCA_039932405.1 Ideonella sp. | reverse complement strand
CGGCCAGCGCCGCTTCGGGGCAGGCGCTGACGCAGCTCAGGCACATCGTGCAGCGCTCGGTATCCACCAGCAGATTGCCAAACGGACTGATCGGGCGCCCAGCGCCGCCCGGCAGGTCGATCGCGTCGGGTCGCAGCGACGCCTGGCTCAGCAGGTGGTCGATGGCGAGGTCGAGCGTGGCCCGTTTGTCGCTCTGCACGCTGAACGTGCCGGGCCGTGCCACCGACTGCGCCGGCGGCTGGCGCAGACTCGAATCGAGTTCCTTCAGGCTCGCCGCCTCGACGATCCGGAAATGTTCTCCGTCGAAGCCAAGACCCTGGACGATCGCCTCGGCCACCGCCATCTGTTCGGCCACTGCAGCGCGGTATTGCGGCGCTTCTTCGTCGGTCATCAGGACCCAGACTTGCGATGCGCCATGCGCAACTGCGGTCAACCACAGATCGATGCCGACCGAAGCCGTGTGCCAGACATCGAGCGGCAACACGCGCAGCGGCAAGCCACGCACCGAGCGATCGCTGCGCGCGGCACGCCCCAGCGCCAACAAATGATCGGCGCCAGCCTGCTGGCTGTGCACCAGCACGACCGCATCCTTGCCACCGGCCCGTGTGTAGGTCGACAACATCGTGCGGATGCGCCGGCCTTGTTCGGCCGGCCGCGGCGTCGCATACGAAATCGCTCCACTCGGGCAGACCGTGGTGCAGGCGCCGCAGCCTACGCACAGGTGCGGCTCGACGATGATTCCGCCGGGCGGGTCGCCTGCGGCCGCGCCGCTGCCCAACACGCGGCCTTTCAACGACGCATCGCTACGGATCGCCTGCGCGGAGCAGACGTCGATGCAGGCCCGGCAGCCGACAACCTCGTTGCGGCTGTGCGCACAAATTTTTGCCTTGTACTGAAAAAACTTCGGCTTCTCGAATTCGCCGACCCATTCGCGCATTTTCAGCGCCGCAGCCAACAAAGCGCCTTCGCTTGCCGGAGCAGCAACATGCAGATAGCCCTGCGGCGGCTGGTGCATGCGGAACAATGCATCTCGGCCAAGATCGAGGACCAGATCGAATGCGTCGTTCTGCTGCCGCGGCTCGCGCTGGAAATCGATCGCGCCGACGGCTTCGCATGCTGCGACGCAGGCGCGGTGGCTCTTGCACAGCGACAGATCGATCTGGTAGCTGAAATCGATCGCGTTCTCCGGGCAGACGTCGATGCACGCATTGCAACGCGTGCACAGATCGAGGTCGATCGGGTTGGCACTGGTCCAGCTGACCCGGAACGCGCCCAGCCAGCCAGTGATCGAATCGACCCGACCTTCGCAGACCGCCGCGTCGCGCTGCTGCGCCAGGCGGCCGCCGGCGCTCGGCAACAGGATCGTGACGTCGAGTTTGTCGCCAAGCAGGGCGGCGGCGCGCTGGGCATGATCGGCCGCCCCGACCACCAGCACCCGTCCGGCCGATTGGTAGGAAACCGTCGGCACCGGCTCTGGCTCGGGCAGTTGCGCTGCCGCCAGCAGTGCCGCAATTTTCGGCGTCAGCTTCGCCGCCGCACCGGCTACTTGCGGCAACGCATCGCGACTCCAACCGGCCGACTCGCGGATATTGACGAACCGGATCGGCCGCTCGGCCAGCCCCGGGGCGCCTTCGGTCTGTTCGTTCAATTCCAGGAAGAGTCGGCTTTCCTGGGTGCAGGCAACCAGCAGGTCGTCGCCATCCTTGGCCGCGCGCTGGAACGCCCCCGCCTCGCGCCGGCACAAGGTGGTATGAACCACCTCTACCCCGTTGCCGCCGTCAGGATTCTGCGGGCTCGTCAGGGCGCGCGCCAGCGCGGGCCCGTCGAGTGCCATCGTCTGGTTGCAGTTGCAGATCAGGGTCTTCATCAGGGCTTGTCTCGGCTACGACTGGCAATGTCTGGTCCGGGTTGGGCGCAGCGGGTCTTTCGGACGCCCGTTCGCCGCCACCGTCGTCTTTGTCTTCATCTTCGTGATCGAACAGCCCCAGGCTCTTCGACTGCGTCATGCGGCGCAACATCTCCATCGGAATCGGGTCGGGTTTGCCGTAGTCGTCGATGTAGATGTCGAGCCCGTCCATCACGTTGAAATGCGGATCGGTGAACAGCTTCTTCATCGCCGCATTGCGGACCGCCGGGTCGACATCCGGTGCGACAAATCGCGCGTAGCTGTCGTCGCGGGTCAACAAGGCAACATCGGCCAGTGTCGGCGGTGGCGCAGCAGCAGATTCGACATCGGCGGCTGGCAATCCGGCGCCGGCCGGCAGGGCATCGAATGTCGGCTCAGCCTGGCGTTGCAGGCCACCAGACCCATCGGGTCGCGGTTTCTCTGACGCCAGGCTGGCCGCATTGGGCGCCAACCCGATGTCGGGCGCCACACCATCCTGAATACGAACTGATTTCAGTTCGGTCTTGCGTCGCGACCACCGAGACAGGAAGTTGTCGTCTTCGCTCATTGGCGTTGATCGGGCGACAGGAACGACGCAGGACGCCTGCGCTTTTTGGGCTCGGGCTGATAGGTCGCTTCGGTGTAGGCATGCAGCCATTGCACCAGCTCAGCTGGCAGCGGCACGTTGTCGACGCGTTCCTGGGCGTCGAGCCAGCGCCCGGCCTCGTT
>JBDTQC010000544.1:0-2619 GCA_039932405.1 Ideonella sp. | reverse complement strand
GCCAGCAGCGACTGGCTGTCGGTGATCATGTGGCCGATACCGCTTGATGCGCCAATCAGCTCGGCGACGATGACGTAAGTCCAGGCCCAGCCGAGCACCATGCGCAGAATTTCGGCGATCTCGGGTGCAGCGCCGGGGATCAGCACGCGACGTACCAGACTGGCATCGCTGCAACCGAGCGTGTAGGCGGCTTCGACCAGATCGCGTCGGGTATTGCCAACCGTCACCGCAATCATCAGAACAAGTTGAAAGAAGCTGCCGATGAAGATCAGCGCCAGCTTCTGTGCCTCGCCAATGCCGGCCCACAGGATCAGCAGCGGGATGAAGGCACTGGCCGGCAGGTAGCGGGCAAAACTGACGAAGGGCTCGAAAAAGGCTTCGATCGGCTTGTAGGCCCCCATCGCGACGCCCAACGGCAGCGCCAGCAAGGCCGCAATCATGAAGCCGCCGATCACCCGCCAGACCGTCATGCCCACATCGTACGCAAAATTGAACTCGGCAAACAAGCGCCAGCCGCTGACCAGCATCGCCCACGGGTCGGCCAGGAAGGTTTTCGGCACCAAGCCACCGAAGGTCACCAGCGACCAGACGGCGACGAAAACCACGAAGAACGAAATGCCGAGCACGATGCGCGTGCCCGGAGCCACCGCAACCAACGGCTTCATGCGCCGCCTTTTGCGCTGCCTTTCGCGTTGCCGCGCTGCGGGCTCGACCACCGCCGGCATCGGCCGTGCCGGCCGCGCGGAAGGCGTCGCCGGCGCGGACATCGCAACTTCGGCGCCCGGCGCCGCCAGCGGCGTGCTCAGCGGGCGCCCGTTGCTCACTTCAAAAACCTCGTGTCGGCAAGTTTGCTCAGGTCAGGAATCTGGCGGATGATGCCGGCCTCGAGCAAAAGGTCGGCCGCTTCCTTGCTGAACGTGGCATGTTCGCCGGCAAAGAATTTCTGGTTTGCAGCCCGGTCCTGCCAGCGCAGATAGGCTTGGCTCTTCTCGAAGGCTTCGCCCGTCTGCTTGACATCGGCACCCATGATTTCGAAACTCTTCTTCGGCTCGGCCTTGATCATGTCGACGGCGTCGAAATAGCCGTCCGCCAGCGCCTTCGCCGCCTTCGGGTTGTCGGCCAGGAATTTCGGCGTGCAGCCGAAGGTATCCATCACCATCGGATAGTCGAGTGTGGTCGCAATGATCTTGCCGGCCTCGGGTTTGGCACGCACAGCGCTCAGGTACGGTTCGTAGGTCATCGCCGCGTCGATGCCGGTGGTGCCGGCGACGATCGCATTGGCCGCGGCCTGCGGCTCGAGGTTGACGACGGTCACGTCCTTGATCGACAGACCGTTTTTCTTCAGCATCCAGGCCAGCCCGAAATACGGTGCCGTGCCCGGCGCGCTGGCGGCCACGGTCTTGCCTTTCAGCTCGGATATCTTGGTGATGCCCGGCTTCACGACCATGCCGTCGGCGCCGTAGCTCTTGTCGAGCTGAAAAATCTGCCGGGTGTCGACGCCGTTGGCGTTCCAGACCACCCAGGTCTCGACCGTCGTCGCGGCGCATTGCACGTCACCCGATGCGATGGCCAGGTGCCTATCCTTTTGCGGGACCTTCGTGATCGTGACGTCCAGTCCATGCTTCTTGAACAGGCCGGCTTCCTTGGCGAGCGTCAGCGGCGCAAAACCAGTCCAACCGGAGATTGCGACCGTGACCTTGGTTTCTTGCGCCTGCGCGGCGCAGGCCATGCTGACCAGTGCGGCAACGGCAACGAGGACGGGAAACTTCTTGATCATCGAACATGCTCCTGACAGGTGAGGGTGTGGCTTGGGGGAAAATTTCAGGCCGGTAACCACAAGACCGGCAAGTCGGGCAGTGTGCGCAGGATACGTGCCAGCGAACCATCGGACACCAGCTTCATGGCACGTTCGATATCCGGTGCGAGGTATCGATCATGGTGCATTGGAGGCACCCATTCGCGCAAGCACATCATCACATTTTCGAGCGCCGCCGAGCTGCGCAACGGCCGCAGGAACTCGATGCCTTGCGCCGCCGCCAGCAATTCGATGCCGAGGATGTGTGCGGTGTTGTCGATCATCGGCAGCAGGCGTCGCGCCGCGAAGGTCGCCATCGAGACATGGTCTTCCTGGTTGGCGCTGGTCGGCAAGCTGTCGACGCTGGCCGGATGGGCCATCGACTTGTTTTCGCTGGCCAGTGAGGCTGCGGTGACATGGGCGATCATGAAGCCGCTGTTCAGGCCCGCGTCGGCGGTCAGGAATGGCGGCAGGCGCGAGACCCCGGAATCGATCAGCATCGCGATGCGGCGCTCGGCAATCGCACCGACTTCGGCGATCGATACGGCCATCGCATCGCAAGCGAGCGCAACCGGTTCAGCGTGGAAATTGCCTCCAGAGAGGATTGCCCCCCCGAAGCGGACTGCGTCCGCCTCCCCCCCAGGGGGGCGCCGCTGGCGGCCCGGCAAAGCCGGTTCCGCGGCGGCCGCTTGATCGGCTCCAGGATCTCTATCGGCGAATACCAGCGGGTTGTCGGTGACCGCGTTGGCCTCGCGCACCAGCACCAGCGCGGCGTGGCGCAGCTGGTCGAGGCAGGCGCCGACCACCTGCGGCTGGCAGCGCAG
>JBDTQC010000543.1:0-2620 GCA_039932405.1 Ideonella sp. | reverse complement strand
GCTGCGCGAGGTGGTCGAGAACTGCCATTTCCATTGGGGTGACAGCGCCTACAACGTCAGCGAGTTAATTAGCCATGGCGCGGTGCAAGCCCGCTGCGCCGTGGTGCCGATCGTCGTCGATGCGGATCCCTCCGCCGGCCGCAAGAATGTCGCGGCGCGCGAGTCGGGATCGTGGCTGTTCGTCGGCCGCGTGGCTGCCAACAAGGCACATGCCCGTCTGATCGAGACCTTCGCTGCGGTCAAGGCTCGGCGTCCTGAATTGGCGCAGCGCCTGGTGCTTGTCGGTGACTTCGAGGCCAACGAGCCGGCCTACCTCGCGGCGCAGCGCACGGTGAAACGCCATGGGCTGGAATCGATGGTGGCTTTCGACGGCAAGGTGTCCGACGACCGGGTGGTGGCACGTTACGAGGCAGCCGAGCTCTACGTGTCGCTCAGCGAGCACGAAGGCTTCGGCGTGCCGTTGATCGAGGCGGCGCTGCATGGCGTGCCGGTGGTCGCACTGGACAATACCGCGGTCGGCGAGACACTGGGCCATGGCGGTGGGCTGGTCGTCGACCCGAAGAACATGATTGAGACCATCATCGGCGTGGCGGGCGATGCGCCGCGCCGCCGAGGGCTGCTCGAACAGCAGCAGCGCAATGCCGAGCGCTTTACCGCCGATGCGGTCGAGGAGCAGCTGGCTGCGGCACTCGCCGCGGTGCTGCCGGCGTCCGATCAGTTCAAGACCGTCTCGATCGTCGTCTGCACCTACAACCGGGCAGACCTGCTCGACCGCTGCCTCGACTACCTGCAGTACCAGACCAACCCGTCGTTCGAGGTCATCGTGGTCGATGGGCCTTCGGATGACGGCACCGACCAGGTCATCGAGCGCCACCGGTCTCGCATCAAGGTGGCGCGCAATCCGCTGCGCAATCTCTCTGTGTCGCGCAACCTGGGGATCGAGCTGGCGAGTGGCGACCTGATCGCCTTCATCGATGACGATGCACTGCCGTTCGACGACTGGGTCGATACGCTGTTACGCGAGTTCAACGCCCGGCCGCTCACGCTGTGCGGCCTTGGCGGGCCGGTCTACTACGCCGGCTCACTGGATTTTCAGGCGCAGGATATCGGCATCAATCGTTTTGCCGAAACGGATGTCGAGTTCACCCACGCGAAAGTCGGTCGCCAGGGTTGGGAGCGTTCGCTGCTCGGCACCAATACCTGTTTCAGGGCGACTGCACTGCTTGCAACCGGTGGCTTCGATGAGCAGTTCGACTATTTTCTTGACGAATCCGAGCTTTGCTACCGGCTTCAGAAACGTGGCGGCATCGTCGCCTACTGTCCCGATCTGTTCCTCCGCCACGAGTTTGCGCAGAGCCACAACCGCAGCGGCAAGCACCGCTACAACTGGTTCACGATCTGCAAGAACACCGCGTACTTCATTGCGGTGTATTCGGGGCTCGAAGGGCGGCCTTTGCAACAGTATCTCCTTCGGCGCATGGAGGCCGAGCGCATCGGGCCGCTGCGCTCGGCCGTAGCGGCCGGCGAACTGACCCAGGTCGAGTTCGATCGCTTCACCGATGACGTCCGACGCGGGGTGAAGCAGGGGCTGCTCGATGCGCGCGAGCATCCGCGAACTCGTGAGCTGTCGACCGCCTTGCAGCCGTTCCTGCCATTCGTCGCGCAGATGGCGGCGGCCCCGGTCGCGTGGTTGCGCTCTTTGCATGTCTGCATCATCACGAAGGAGTTCCCACCCTTCATCGGGTCCGGTGGCATCGGGACGCTTTACTACAACTTGGCCAGCGAGCTGCTGCTGATGGGTCACCGGGTGACCGTGCTGGTGCCGTCGGATCGCGATGTGCGCTACGAGCGCGGGCGCTTTGCGCTGCGGCATGTGCGCAAGCGTTTCGTCTGTGAGGATTCGCTCGAGGCGCCGGGTTTCGTCAACAACCTGAACTGGTCGACGAGCGCGCTGCATGCGGTGGCCTCATTGCACGAGGCACAGCCCATCGATGTGATTGATTCGGCCTTGTGGGATTCCGAAGCGCTTGCGGTGGCCCTGTTGCCGATCGGTGAGCGCCCGCCATTGGTGGTCCGTCTGGTGACGCCGATCTCCGTGGCCGCACGGCTGAACGGTTGGTCGGTCCCCGCATACGAGTTCAGCCTGTTCCGTGCGGCCGAGAAGGCCCTGATCGAGGCTGCCGATGCCGTGGTGCCGATCAGTGAATCGATTGCGTCGACGATCGAAGACGAGCATGGCTTGCAGCGCGATCGACGCTGGCACCTGTCGCACTGCGGCATCGCCTATTGGCCGTTCTTTGCCTCCCACCTCGGCTATGCCGAACTCGGCGAGGTCAACGGGCGGAGCCTTGCGCTCGATGTCGGCGACAAGATGCTGCTGTTCGTCGGCCGCCTGGAAGGCCGCAAAGGGGTGGATGAGCTGGTAGCGGCCGCTGCGGTTTTCCTCCGTGCCGATCCGGTTGCCCATCTGGTCATGGCGGGGCGCGATGTCGACGGCTTCGCCGCGCGCGCGTTGCAGAAACTGCCGGCCGCGTTGCATGCGCGGCTTCACTTGGTGGGGCATGTCGACGACGCGACTCGCGATAAATTGCTGCATGCCGCGCACGCCGTGATCTTTCCT
>JBDTQC010000542.1:0-2622 GCA_039932405.1 Ideonella sp. | reverse complement strand
ATCGCGCCGAGTGCGTCGTGCAGGATCACGCCATAGGCCTTGCCCTGCTCGGAATTCGAGCGCTCGGTCTCGAACTCGGCGATGTCGTTGCCGGGCGCAAAGGCCTTGCCACCGGCGCCGCGCAGCACGATGCAGCGCACGCTGTCGTCGGCCGACAGTTCGCGCATCGCGCTGCCCAGTCGTTGCCACATCGGCTTGGTCAGCGCGTTGAGCTTGTCGGGTCGGTTCAGCACCACGGTGGCGATCGCGCCCTCGCGCTGGATCAGGATGTCGGCAGTCATTGAGGCACCCTTGCGCTGCGTTGCTTGCTCATCGGTAGAAAACGTCGACCAGGAACATCGGGATGGCGGGAATGTAGGTCACCATCAGCAGAGTCACGACCAGCACCCCGATGAACGGCAGGTTGACGCGGGTCACCTTCCACATGTCGGCTTTGGCGATCGAGCAGGATGCCATCAAGACGCTGGCAACCGGCGGCGTCTGCTGCCCGATGCCGAGATTCAGCGTGACGATCAGGCCGAAATGCACCGGATCGATCCCGGCCAGCTTGACCAGCGGAAGCACGATGGGTACCACCAGAATGATCGCGGCAGCCGAATGCAGAAACAAGCCGATCACGAGGAAAAACACGTTCAGGATGCCCAGCACGGCATAACGGTTGGTCGTGATCGACGACAGCCAGGCCGCGAGCTGCTGCGGCATCTGTTGCTCGGTCAGGTAGATGCCGAGCAATGCCGACGAGGCGACCAGCAGCATCACGATCGCGGTCTGCAACGACCCTTCGAGCATCGCGTCGTACAGATGGCGCAGATTCAACTCGCGGTAGATCACACCGCCGATGAACAAGGCCGCCAGCACTGCCAAGGCCGCACCTTCGGTCGCCGTCACGACGCCGCCGAAGATGCCGCCCAGGATGATCACCGGCAGCAGAAAAGCCCAGGCCGCTTCCTTGAAGGTTTTGCGGACCTTGCTCCACTGGAATACTTCCTCGATCGGAAAGTTGTAGCGCCGCGCCATCCAGTAAGACATGCCCATCAGGCCAGCGCCCGCCAGCACGCCCGGAATGATGCCTGCGACGAACAGCTGGACCACCGAGGTATCGGCCATCACGGCATACAGGATCATCGGGATCGAAGGCGGAATGATCACCGCCAAGGTGGCCGACGACGACATCACCGCAGCGGCAAACTCCTTCGGGTATCCCTTCTTCTTCATCGCCGGGATCAGGATCGACCCCATCGCCGCGACATCGGCCACCGCCGAGCCGGAGATCTCGGCAAAGAACATCGACGTGCCGATCGTGATCATCGACAGACCGCCGCGCACGAAGCCGAACAAGGCCGAAGCGAAGGCAATCAGGCGCCGTGACAGGCTGGACGTGTTCATGATCGCGCCGGCCAGCACGAACAGCGGAATTGCCAGCAGCGGGAAACTGGTCGCGCCGGTGAACATCGTGATTGCTGCATTGAGCAGCGCATCGGGGCCGCTCGACCAGACCGCGGCAGCCATCGCAACGATGCCCAGCGAGATCGCGATCGGCACGTTGATGAGGATCAACGCAACCAGGCCTAAAAACATGGCGCCGACGATCATGGCAAGGCCTCGCTGCGTTGGGCGGCCTGCAATGCGGGCGCCTGCTCGTGGTCTTCAATGCCAACCCGGCTGCGTGCTTGTGCCAGCACCTCAGGCAGGCTCAGCAACTGCGCGATGATGAACAGCACCGCACCGATCGGAATCACCGACTGCGTGAACTGCGTTGGCACCCAATCCAGGCTGACCATGGTGTCGCCTTGCAGGATCAGCAGAACCTTCACGCCGAACCAGGCCAGCAATGCAAAGAAGCCGATCACGCAGGCCTCGCCGAACAAGACCACCGGCACGCGAAGCGCCGGCGGCATCGCATTGATCAGGCCCGGAAAACCGATGTGGGCCCGCTTCAGCGCAGCCAGCGCCGCGCCATAGTAGGTCAGCCAGGCCAGCATGATCGATGCGCCCTCGTCGTACCAGACCATCGCGATGCCGAGCTTGCGGCAAGCGACGCCGACCAGGATCAGCAGCGCCAGCGCGCCGAGCTGAAAAATCACGAACGCGGCCAGCGCGCGCTCGAATCCGCGACGTAACGGGCCCATCGTGATCACATGCCTTTACCGAGCGCGATCGCCTTTTCGACCAGCTTGCCGCCTTCAGGCACTTCTTTCGCGAACTCGGCATAGACCTCCTTGCTCGCGGCGATGAAAGCATCCTTGTTGGCCTCGTTGACTTTCACACCGGCCGCCTTGATCTTGGCCTGCAAGTCGTCGTCGAGCTTGGCGGCCTGCTCGTAGACATACGGCTGCGTATCCTTGGCAGCCTGGCTCAGGATCGCCTGCACATCAGCCGGCAGCGAGGCAAACTTGTTCTTGCCGCTGACCAGATAGGCCGGCGTGTAGACATGACCGGTCATCGACAGGTACTTCTGCACTTCCTGGAATTTCGACGAATAGATTTGCGTGAGCGGGTTTTCCTGGCCGTCCATCACGCCGGTCTGCAACGCCACGAACACCTCCGACAAGGCCATTGGCGACGGATTGGCACCGTAGGCCTGGAACATCTTGACGCGCCACTTGCCCTGCGGCACGCGCA
>JBDTQC010000541.1:0-2645 GCA_039932405.1 Ideonella sp. | reverse complement strand
CGCCGCGGGTATCGACCTCGACCGAACGGTCGAGCCAGCCGAGACGGATTCCGGCCACTACCGCGGCACAGGCGCCAGTGCCGC
Organism: Ideonella sp.; assembly: GCA_039932405.1. GTDB lineage: Bacteria > Pseudomonadota > Gammaproteobacteria > Burkholderiales > Burkholderiaceae_C > Ideonella_A. The sequence goes on along the minus strand of JBDTQC010000541.1, from coordinate 2,561 downwards.
AGGCCAGGGTTTCGCCGGCATCGCGCTCGAAAACGCGCAACCTGACATGGCCACGGTCGACGATCTGCATGAAGCCGACATTGACGCGGCGTGCAAATCGCTCGTGGGCCTCGATTTGCGGGCCGAGCAACTCGACCGCGGCGCGATCGACGTCGTCGACCCGACACACCGCATGCGGATTGCCCATCGACAAGACAGCGAATTCGACATCAATACCATCGCCAAGCTGCAACGGCCACAGTTCGAAATCGCCGAGCTGGCGCGCGTTCAGCCCGCTGGCATCGAACGGCAGGCTGGCATGCTCGAATTTCGGTGCATTCATGTCGACGGTGACGCGGCCATCCGGCAACAGGCGCAGTTCGAGCCGGTTGTTGATGGTGTCCACGCGCAATGTGGTGCGATCGCTCAGGCCCTTTTCGTGCACATAGCGAACGAAGCAGCGCGCACCATTGCCGCAATGTTCGACTTCGTCACCACTGGCCCCGTTGAAGATGCGGTAGCGAAAATCGACCGCTGGCGTGGTGCTGGCCTCGACCACCAGAATCTGATCGGCACCCACGCCGAAGCGCCGGTCACCCAGGCGGCGCAACTGCTCTGCCGACAAGCGCAGCGGCGTGGTGGTTGCGTCCAGAACGACGAAATCGTTGCCGGCGCCGTGCATCTTGGTGAAGCGGACCTTCATGGGGCGATTATCCGTCGCAATGCGATTGGGCGAGCGAAACTGGAACCTGTTGCAGGAGCGGTGTAGGAGCGGCTTCAGACGCGCTTCGGGCTTTTTATAAAACGGGAAGCGCGGCTGAAGCCGCTCCTACCAAATACAAAATCTACTTCGCTCGCGGCGACTCTCAATACAACCCCGGCTCCCCTTCCGGCCTGGTCTTGAACCGCTTGTGCACCCACAGATACTGCGCCGGGTTGCGCCGGATCTCGGTCTCGATCCAGGCGTTCATGGTGCGCGCATCGGCGAGTGGATCGTCAGTCGGAAAATCGGTCCACGGCTCGAGAAACCGCACTTTGTAACCCGCGCCGCCGGGCAGCAATTCGGCCACCACCGGCTGCACGATCATGTCAAGCGCGCGCGCCATCCGCGACGGCGCCAGCAGCGTGGCGGCCTGCTGCCCGAAGAACGGAACGAAGGCGGCATCGCGGGCGCCGAAATCCATGTCGGGCAGGTTGAAGAAGGCATAACCGCGGCGGATCGCGCGCACCAGCGGCAGCGCGCGGTCGCTGCGCGCAAAGATCTCGCCGCCATCAAAGCGCAGGCGGCCGGCGCGGATCGCCGCGTCGAATACCGGATCACTCTGCTGCTGGTAGATCGAGCCGACCTTGCGCGTCTGGAACAGCTGGGTGGCCACGCCAGCCACATCGAGCGCGAGGAAGTGCGGCACCAGCCACATCACCGGTCGGTCGCTGCGCTGCGCGAGCAAGACATCGCCCTCGACGTGGATCAATCGCTTCAGCCGCTCGATCGGCGCATACCAGAGCAGCCCGCGCTCGAGCAGGCTGCGGCCGAGCCAGCCGAAATGGTCGCGCGCCAACGCCTCGCGCGCCGCCGGCGTGAGTTCGGGCAGGCACAGTTCGAGGTTGCGCAAGGCAACCCTGCGCCGGGATCCGGCAAACCACCAGAAGATGCGCCCGAGCCCGCGGCCCAGCGCCGCCTGCACGCCCAGCGGCAGCCGGGCAATCAGCCACAGCAGGCGCAGCAACAGGCGTGAAACCAAGCTCGATTCCTTCAGGAGGTGTCCGCTGCCGGTCGACGCGGGGCCTTGTAGCGGTGGTATCCCCACAGGTATTGTTCGGGGCAGCGCATGATCAGGCGTTGCATCGCCCGGTTGATCACTGCAGCCGATTCTGCCTGAGCCGATGCATCGGACGGCAGCGGCTCCGGACAGCGCTCGAAGTGGACAACATAACCCTGGCCACCCGGCAAGCGCTCGCCCCAGGCCAGCAGCAAAGTGGCCCCGCTCTGCTGCACCAGGCGCGCCGCCAACGTCATGGTGTAGGCCTCGCGGCCGAAAAACGGTGCCCAGACGCCCATGCCTTCGGGCGGCACCTGATCGGGCAACAGGCCGACGGCGTCACCCCGCTTGAGGGCCCGCATCATCTGCCGAACCCCACTCAGGTCGGCTGGCACGGCGGTCAGGCCCGGGCGATCGCGCGCGCCTTCCATTGTCTTGCGCAGCCAAGCCTGGCGCGCCGGACGGTACATCACGGTGATCGGGTGACGTGCACCGTGGGTCGATGCAAATGCTTGCGCGGTGATTTCGAAACAGCCGAGGTGCGGCGTCAACAGCACCAGGCCACGACCTTTGGCAAACGCGTCTTCGATCAATTCATCGCCGACGCTGCGCACGGGCAAGCCTGCCGCGCCACGCAGCCACAGCTTCGGCAGTTCGGACACCATGCGGCCCGCCGCGGCGACCGCAGCCCGCGCTGCGCGGGGCGCGACCTCGGCTTGCGCGACATGCGCGTCGAAGCGGCGCCGGTAAGTCGGCGACAGCCAATAGGCCAGCCAGCCGAGCATCGAGCCGAGCCGGTGCAGCCAGGGCAAGGGCCATCGG
>JBDTQC010000540.1:0-2664 GCA_039932405.1 Ideonella sp. | reverse complement strand
CAGGCTGCCCCCGATCAAGCCGCCCATCATGTTGCCGACCGTGCTGTATTCGCCCAGCGAGACCAGCGAGCCGAAGTCGCGATAGCGATAGTCGAGCAGCGGTTGCCCTGCCATGCGGCGGCGAATCTGCTTGATCATGTGCGAGGCCTGCTGGTGGGCAGACTGCGCACGCGGCGGCACCCACCCGCCTTTGCCTCCGTTGGCCTGCGGCCACGGGCACGCGGCGCAGTCGCCGATTGCAAAGATATCTTCATCGCGAGTGGTCTGCAGATTTGCCTTGACGACCAGTTGATTGATCCGGTTGGTCTCCAACCCGCCGATATCCTTCAGAAAGTCGGGCGCCTTCACGCCGGCGGCCCACACCACCAGTTCGGCCGGCAACAATCGCCCATCGGCCAGTTTGACGCCGTTCGAAAACACCTCGGCAACCTTCGCGTTGGTCTGCACGACGACACCCAGGTCCTGCAGCAATTTTTCGGTGGCGGTCGAGAGCCGTTCCGGCAGTGCTGGCAAGACCCGGCCCGCGGCTTCGATCACCATCACCTGGATGTCCTTGTCGGCATCGACCCGATCGAGTCCGAATGCCACCACCTCGCGCGTGGTGCGGTGAAGTTCAGCGGCCAGTTCGACGCCGGTTGCGCCGGCGCCGATGATGGCGACGTGCAGCTGTTCCGGCCGCAAAGGCGTTGACTGTGCATGCGCCCGGATGCAGGCGTTGAGCATGCTGGCATGAAAGCGCGTGGCATCGGCTGCCGATTCGAGCCGCATCGCGTGGCGGGCGACACCGGGTGTGCCGAAATCGTTGCTCTGGCTTCCCACGGCCATCACGAGGGTGTCGTAGACGAAGGTCCGCTCCGACGTGACGACCGTGCCATAGTCGTCGACATACGGCGCGACCCGCACTTCGCGTCGTTCCCGATCGAGACCGATCATCTCGCCGATCCGGTACAGAAAATGGTGCCAGTGCGACTGCGCCAGAAAATCGACTTCGTGCGAACTCATGTCCATGCTGCCGGCAGCGATCTCGTGCAGCTTGGGCTTCCAGACATGGGTTCGCGTCTTGTCGATCAGTGTGATCTCGGCCTTGCGCTGACGCCCCAGGGTGTTGCCGAGCCGGGTTGCCAACTCGAGTCCGCCGGCACCGCCGCCGACGATGACGATCCGGTGCAATTGGCTTGGGGCGTGGCTGGGCAGGCTCATTGTGGATCGAGTATCGCGCGGCGCTGCGTGGCGTCAATTCATGAATGCGTCGATCATGCGGCTACTTCTTCTTCACCGGTGGCAAGTCGGTGCAATGCCCTTCGAAGGCTTCGGCGGTCAGGCCGATCGATTCGCCCAGCGTCGGGTGCGGATGAATGGTCTTGCCGATATCGGCCGGCTCGCAACCCATCTCGATCGCCAGACAGACCTCGCTGATCAGGTCGCCGGCGTGCGTGCCGACGATGCCGCCGCCGATCACGCGGTGCGTGGCTTCGTCGAACAGCAGTTTGGTAAAGCCCTCGTCGCGTCCGTTGGCGATGGCGCGCCCTGAAGCCGCCCACGGGAAGACCGCCTTGCCGATCTTGATGCCCTCGGCCTTGCATTGTTCCTCGGTCTTGCCGGCCCAGGCCACCTCGGGGTCGGTATAAGCCACCGACGGGATCTGACGTGCATCGAAGAACGAGTTCTGGCCGTTGGCGACCTCGGCCGCGACATGCGCCTCGTGCACCGCCTTGTGTGCCAGCATCGGCTGACCGACGACATCACCGATCGCGAAGATATGCGGCACATTGGTTCGCATCTGCTTGTCGACGTTGATGAAGCCGCGGTCGGTGACGGCAACGCCGGCCTTCTCGGCGCCGATCTTCTTGCCGTTCGGGCTGCGGCCGACTGCCACCAGCACCAGGTCGTAGTTCTGCGCGTCTTTCGGCGCCTTCTCACCTTCGAAGCTGACCTCGATACCGGCCTTGGTTGCCTTGGCGCCAACCGTCTTGGTCTTCAGCATCACACTGCCGAAACGGTGGCTGTTGAATTTTTCCCAGACCTTGACCAGATCACGGTCGGCGCCTTGCATCAGTCCGTCAAGCATCTCGACCACGTCGATGCGGGTGCCCAGAGTCGAATACACGGTGGCCATTTCGAGCCCGATGATGCCGCCGCCGATCACCAGCATGCGCTTCGGAATGCTCTTCAGCAGCAGCGCACCGGTGCTGTCGACGATGCGGTCATCCTCGGGCATGAATGGCAGCTTCACCGCCTGCGAGCCGGCGGCGATGATCGCCTTGGCAAACTTGACGACCGTCTTCTTGCCGTCGCCGGCCACGACCTCGACATGGTGTGGGTCGAGAAACGTGCCGATGCCGGTGACGACCTCGACCTTGCGCATCTTGGCCATGCCGGCCAGGCCACCGGTCAGCTTCTTGATCACGCCGTCCTTGAACGCGCGCAGCTTGTCGATGTCGATCTGTGGTGCGCCGTAGCTGATGCCGTGGTCGGGCAGGTGCTTGACCTCGTCCATCACCGAGGCGGTATGCAGCAGCGCCTTCGACGGGATGCAGCCGACATTCAGGCAGACGCCGCCGAGCGTGGCATAGCGCTCGACCAGCACCGTCTGCATTCCCAGATCGGCGCTGCGGAAGGCCGCAGAGTAACCGCCCGGGCCGGCGCCGAGCACCAGCACCTCGC
>JBDTQC010000539.1:0-2668 GCA_039932405.1 Ideonella sp. | reverse complement strand
GGTCTGATCGTTCAAGCCATAGGCCAACAGCGTTTGCGGATGGCGCGCGTCCTGCATGTCGATACTCTCGTAATACGGCTGGTCTCCCTGCGCGCTCTCGAAAGAGTCAGCACAATGAAAGACCACATATTTCGCGGCCGGCCTGGGCTTGACCAGATCGAGCACGGCCGACAACTGCACGCCTGTCCATTGGCCGATCGCGCTCCAGCCCTCGACGCAATCGTGCCGGGTGATCTGGGTGCGTGAGGGCATTGCACGCAAGCTCGCCAGCGTCAGTGACGTCGGTGCTTCGACGAGGCCGTCGATGATCAGTTTCCAGTCTGCAAAGCCCGCGGCTGCCATCGACTTGTAGGCTTCGCTGTCCGGGTCGGTATTGCCGTTGCCGCGAAACGATGGCGACAAATCAGCCTTGCTGAACTCTTGCGCCATGGTCTGGCCGGTTGCGCCGACCGCCTTGCGCACCGAAAGGCTGAGCGTTTCACCGGCCGACAACAACTGCCCGAATGACGGATTTGCTGCCATCCGATCACAACCTCCCAGCAACGCAGCGCCCGTGCCGCCCAGCGCCCGTTGCATGAAGCGGCGCTTGCTCAACGCTTCGGGAGAAACCTTCAGCCTGTTTCGGATCATGGCGTGTGCTCCGGGGGAATCATGCGGTTGCTGGATGGGTGGGCCGAGCGATCAGTTGTTTCAGCCGTCGGTTTGATCCGGAAGCGGCCCGTCACCATCGAGCGCAGATGGTTCCACACCCCGCTCACCAGAACCTCGAAGACATGGATTGCTACAAAGGCGACCAGCAGCCAGGCAATGATGAAATGCACCGAGCGCGCAGCCTGCCTGCCTCCGAACACATCGACCCAGCCGGGAACGATCGAATTGAGCCAGGGCGACATCGCCCAGCCCGCCAGAACGATCAGCGGCAGCAAGCCGAAGATCACCGCCAGGTAGGCCAGCTTCTGCAGAACGTTGTAGTGCCGGGCTGCTTCGCCCTGCGGATGGCGAAAGCGCAGATGATCACGAATCGAGGCGCCAATGCCGCGCCAATCGCGCTGCGTTGGCGCCAGATCGCGGCGCAGGTGGCGGCTGAAGATCGAATAACCCAGGTACACCAGCCCGTTGAGCACCAGCAACCACGCGAAGAAGAAGTGCCAGAGCCTGGCTTCTGCCAGCGAGTAGGAGCTGGGAATCGTCAACCAGGACGGAAAAGCGAGTGCCGAAGGTCTGCCATTGGCGCCCTTCGCCAGGCCAAGCAAACCGGTCGTCTCGAATTCATGACCCAAGACGCGGGTATAGCCGATGGCGCGTCCGTCGGTGCGGGTTCGCGAACCGATTTCCAGGATCGATGGTTTCCCGGTATAGGACGATTTACCCCAATCCAGCGAGGGATGGGCGTTGAAGATCATCAGGCCACTCATCAGCAGAATGCAGAGCGACAGCACGTTGAGCCAGTGCGTCAGCCGCACCGGCCAGCGATGGCGCAAATAGAGGTAGCTGGCGGGCCGCCGCGGCGCGTCGGACAAGGTTTCGGACATCGCTGTGTTCTCCTTCTGGGCTCAGTCGACGACTGCGGCGCGGCAGCCGCTCAGCAGTCGTGGCAACGACATGTGAGTCGATCTCGGCTCGACTTCACCCTGCTGCACCGTTTCGTCGTCCCGGACCGGGCGATGCTTACACTCGATCATGCTCCTCGTTCAGGATCGCGTCACCGAACGGGCTTGCACAGCCAGTCGGTGGCTTGCGCGATTGCGCTGAGCGGGAAGATCCTCACTGGGCAGGGCATCGCAAAGCCGAAGGCGCGAGCGGTGTTGCCGATCCACTCAACATCCGTAACGACGGCGATCCGCTCCCACGCTTTCCAATGGGCGGCGCCGAGTTTCAGGTCGTCCCACATTGCTGCCGTGGTGAATCCCTTGAAATCGGGGCCGAGCCGATAGAGAAGGCGCAGCTTGTCGTTCCGTTCGAGCCTCGATTCGACAGCCGGCACCAAGACGGTTTCATAGTCGTCAGCACTGACTTGACCGGAAGCGCCAATTCCGACGACATTGTCAGGAAGGTCGGGGATGAGTTCGATCATGTTCGTGCTCCATTGGCTGAGTGCAAGACAGCGCCAGTACGAGCCGGTGCCCGCCGGTGTTGGACGGCAGGATCAGCCCCGGGTTCCCGCCTCGGAACCGATCAATCCACGCCTCGCACACAAACGCTCGCGCCATTGGATCGCTGAATGGTCGGCAGTCTCTCGAACACCGGTGGACACGAGACGCACTGCGCAAACTTCCAAAAACCACAGGCATTGACAATGACGGGCTTGACGAGCGCACCGCCGGATTGTTGCGCCGCCCCAGCCCGGTGCGGTGAGCAACGATGCGCCGCGCACCTCCTTGGAAGGACCGATCATGTTTTTGTCCGATGTCACGACAACCCGCCGCACCGTACTCACGCTGGTGCTCTCGACATTGGCCGCTGGTCGTGCCGGCGCGCAATCGGGCCGGACGATCCGTCTGGTAGTGCCGTTCTCGCCGGGTGGCAGCACCGACATCCTGGCACGCGCGATCGCCCCCCGGCTCGGTGTCCTGATGGGCCAGAACGTGCTGATCGACAACAAGGGTGGCGCCGGCGGATCGATCGGCGCGGGTGAGGTTGCCCGGGCCGAGCCCGACGGGCAGACGCT
>JBDTQC010000538.1:0-2675 GCA_039932405.1 Ideonella sp. | reverse complement strand
CGATGCCAGCAGCCGATCGCCGATCGGACCGAGCGATACGGGGATTGCAGGCGCCAGCGGTGCCACCACGGTGGGCGGCACGTCGAGCCGATGTTCGGCGGCAAAGCTTTCCAGCTCGATCAGCGTCGATTCCGAATTGGCAATCAAACCAGCACCCAGCCGCAGCATGTTCTTCAGACGCAGTTCATGGCGCGTCGATTCGCCGGGCCGGCAGAACTCCGGGTAACGCACTGGGATCAGGTCATGCACCAGAAACAATGGCCGCACGTGATGCCACTTGATGACGCGGGCCGCATTCGACTCCTCCAGGCCCGAGTGCCCGGTGTTGAACATGACCCGGCCATGCGCATCACCACGTCCGATGCACGACAAAACACCCTGCCACGCTAGCAGACGCAACCGCGCGCGCGCGCCGATCGGCCACTGCTCCAGCAGATCGAACAGGCGTTGCGAAACAGATTCCGAAAACAGCCCGCTGCGCTGCCGATGCCGAAACAGTGCGCGGGCATGGCTGCGATAGTGCCGGATATAGGCCAGGCTGACCCGATCGACGCCGGTCGGCAACCGTCCGTTGGACAAGCGCGCGACCAGGCGCGTGACATCGATCACCACCGGCCGCATCGGTCAGGCCTTGGGGATCGGACGGCTCACCATCAGAGGCCGGTCAGCCGCTCGAGTCTCCAGGTTGTCGCGCTCGGCCGCGCCCGCGCGGTGCGCGTCGAGATCGGCGACGCCAGCGGGCAACGGCTGCGCAACAGGCTGATGCTCATGAGGCTGGCTCAACGGAAGCCGCCCGATCAAACCCGATGCATCGCTGCCCGGCATCGGCTTGTAGAAGCTGCCGTTCAGCTGGGTGTGGTCGACGACGAAATTGCGAAACTTCCAGTAGAGCTGGAGGTCGGGCGTCTGGCTCTGCGCGTCGATCCAGAATCGACTGAGCCCGCCCTGAAAGGTCAGGCCCGGCATGTCGTAGATCGCCTTGCCCAGCGTGATCACCGGCGTCTGATGGTGCAAGGCCGACAAACCGACCGTGCTGTTGATGACGATCACGCCGCGCGCATGGGTCAGCAGGGTCGGCAGGTTGAGGTCATGCACATAGCGGATACGCGCACCGATGCCCAGTTCACGACCCAGCCGACGCAGCAGCTTGCTGTAATCGTGATAGCCGCGGTCCATCGGGTGGTGCTTGATCACCAGCAACGTGTCGGCCGGCGCATGCGCGGCGAATGACGCTGTCACTTCCTCGATGAAATGAACCACCGATTTGAAGCCGGAATGGGTGAGCACCTGCGAATCGCCGGCCGTCTGCAAGCCGACCAGAAAGAACCCTTTTGACCATCGGCCGCGGATCGAGTCCAGCAACGGCTTCTGCTCGGCCCGGTAGATCAACTTGCGGTAGTAGCTGCGACACCAGGCCAAACCCTCCAGCATGTTCAGCGAGCGGTGATGCACCCGGTTGCGAAACCACGGCCAGCCCAGCGTACCGGCCACGTAGTAGGCCATCGCACTCTGCGCCGCCCGGTTGAAGGTGTTGCCAACCTCCTGCTCCGGTGGCGCCATCGTCGCCGGCAAGCTGGCGTAATGCGAAACCGCTTTTGGCAAGCCGGAAAACCCGTTCACGCCATGCCGCTCGAAAGTCACGTAATTGGGCCGGATATAGCCCTCTTCGAAGACCCAGTAAGTGAGCCCGCGCCGGGTCGCCAGATCGATCGCCGCGGCATGCACCGGCCGGCAGTCGCCGAACAACACGAGCACATCGATCCGGTACTGCTCGAGGTACTGCGCAAGGTAGGCCGGCCATTCAGCGAGCGAACCGCGGTAGTTGGAAGCATCCTTGCGGTAGTAGAGCCAGTCACCACCGCAGAAGTTGATCTTCTGGACGCTGGCAGCCCCCGCGTCTCGCATCGCGTCGGCCACTCGCGCGAAAAAAGGCCCGACGGGCCCCTGCAGCAGCAGCACGCGCAGACCGGCAAAACTGTTCCAAACCTGTCTGTCCATGCGTGCGGATCGGTGGATGTTCCTAGAACTGACGAATTATCCGCCGGCTGGCAGGTTTGCCATTGGATGCACTCAATGGCGGTCAGGATATAGGGACCCCGAGGCGCAAGAGCTTCGCTCCCACGAGATCCCCCGTCGAATCTGAACATGCTCGCGAGCATTTCAACCACCGATCAGCGCACATTCCTGCACGGCTGGAACGCTTGTCGCGGTGGACCAGCCAAGCCGGTCGTTTATATTTGCCGTCGAACCATTTGCAGGGAGCCGGGTTTGCATGTCATTTTGTTTCCAGATGTGTTAGCCCAACCATCTGTGGCTTTTCGGCGATCCGCCTGGCTTTGCTTTTACGCGACGACGGCTCTTCTCTCGGCATGTTCGTTCATTCCGTCATCAGGTCCCACCACGAGCCAGATTGCCAATGCGCCGGCCACCGTCGCACCCACGTCGACTGCAGTTCAGATCGTCGCGGTCGACGAAGCCGTTGCCCGCCAGCTGATTGCACAGCGCGGCGCTAGCCTTTTCAGCGAAACCCTCGGCAGCCCAGCTGCAAGCGCCCGCAACGGCACCGTCGGCGCTGGCGACACGCTCGAAGTCAGCATCTGGGAAGCCCCCCCTGCGACCTTGTTCGGCAACATCGCGCCAACCGCGCAACCAAACGGCGCGATGGGTACGTCACG
>JBDTQC010000537.1:0-2692 GCA_039932405.1 Ideonella sp. | reverse complement strand
TGCATGCGCCGGCTTCGGCCGTGCGCTTTGGCGATCGGCCCACCAACTCGAAGCCGCGCATACTGAGCGGCGTATGCAGCATCAGGAACGCAACATGAACAGACTTTGCAGGCTCGATTGATGTCACCGGCTGCCCACACCGCTCCGATTTCCTCTGGCGCAAACGCCGTTCCACCATTGCGCCAGATCGATCAATTGTCTGGTCCCAGGGGCTGGCCGGTGCTCGGCAGCCTGCCCGACATCAAGCCCTCGGAATTCCACCTGCAGCTCGAGCGCTGGGCGCGGCAATATGGTCGCTACTACCGGTTACGGATGGGACCTAATCGGCTGTTGGTGATTGCCGACCATGCGGCCGTCGCCGCGGTGTTGCGCAGCCGGCCCGACGGATTCCGACGCACGCCCAGGTTGGAAGCCGTCAGTCGCGAGATAGGCCTGAAGGGCGGTCTCTTCGGCGTCAACGGTGAAGCCTGGAAACGGCAGCGGCGCATGGTGATGGCGTCGTTCGATCCAGGTCATGTCCAGGGCTACTACCCCGCGCTGGTCAAATGCGCCGAGCGACTGCGTGGCCGCTGGCAAAGAGCCGCCGAGGGCAGCATCGCCATCGACCTGCAGGCCGATCTGATGCGCTTTACCGTCGACGCAATTGCCGGGCTGGCGTTCGGCACCGATGTCAATACGCTCGAATCGGACGACGAGGTCATCCAGAACCATCTGGACAAGATTTTTCCCAAGCTGTATTCGCGCATCATTGCGCCCTTCCCGTATTGGCGTTATTTCAAGACTGCGTCCGATCGCGAACTCGAGCGTGCGATGGCCACCGTCAACCATTCCATCGATGGCTTCATACACACCGCCCGCCAGCGGTTGGCTGATGACCCGAAGCGCCGCGCACTGCCTCAAAACTTGCTGGAGGCGATGCTGGTGGCAGCCGACGAACCCGGCAGTGGCATCGATGATGAACAGGTGGCTGGCAACGTGATGACAATGCTGTTGGCCGGCGAGGACACCACTGCCAATACCCTGGCCTGGTGCATCTGGCTGCTGCAACGACACCCTGCCGAACTGGCCCGTGCCCAGGCCGAGGTGCGCCGCGTGATGGCCGGTGGCGGGCCGGTGACCCTTGCGCACCTGGAGCAGCTGGATTTCGTCGAAGCCTGCGCCCACGAAACGATGCGCCTCAAGCCGGTGGCGCCGCAACTGCCGCTGCAGGCATTGACGGACACCGTGGTGGGCGATGTGATGGTGCCCGCCGGCACGGTGGTGATCTGCCTGATGCGATTCGACAGCGTCGATGAGGCGTTTCTGCCGGAGGCCAAGGTCTTCAAGCCCGAACGTTGGCTGGGTGAAGCCGGGCTCTCGGCCACATCGGCCAAACGCCTGTCGATGCCATTCGGCGCGGGACCGCGGATCTGCCCGGGCCGCTATCTGGCGCTGCAGGAAATGAAGATGGTGTTGCTCACCTTGCTGAACCATTTCGATATCCGGTCGGTTGCCACTTCGGACGGCGGCGAACCCGCCGAGCGCTTGCAATTTGCGCTGGCACCGGTGGGACTGCAGATGCGCTTGGCATGGGCTGACCGAGGCTGAATCTATCGCTCGGGCGAGCGACAACCCGAACTTTGAAAGGCAATCGTCATGAGCGCGAAGCAACTGACCGGCACCGGCCTCACTGCGCTGATCACCGGGGCCTCTTCGGGCATTGGCGAGGCCTTGGCGCACCGTTTTGCAAGCGCCGGCTTCAACCTGGTGCTGGTGGCGCGCAGTGCCGACAAGCTGAAGGTACTGGCAGCCGCCCTGGCCAAGCAGCATGGCATCAAGGCCTGGGTGGCGCCGGCCGACCTCGCGCAGCCCGGCGCTGCGCAGAAACTGGCCGCATCGATGAAACGCGCCCGTCGCCCGATCGACCTGCTGATCAACAACGCTGGCGTGCTGGAGCATGGGTCGTTCGTCGACATGCCTGCCACTCGGCATCGCGAGCTGATCGATCTCAACGTGACCAGCTTGACCGAGATGCTCGCGTACTTCGTGCCGCCGATGGTGGCGCGCGGCCAGGGCAGGGTGCTGAACGTGGCATCGATCGCAGCCTTCCAGCCGGTGCCCAGCCTGGCCACCTACGCCGCAACCAAGGCCTATGTGTTGTCGCTGACCGAAAGCTTGTCGGAGGAACTGCAAGGCACCGGCGTGACGATCACGGCCTTGTGCCCTGGCATCACAGCCACATCGATGCTCGACAAGGCCCGGCAATCGAGCGCCGAAATCGGCGGGCTGCCCGCGTTTTTGGTCGGCAGCGCCGAAGATGTGGCGGACGAAGCGTACAAGGCCTGCATGGCGGGAGAGGTGATTCGCGTTCCTGGCGGCTTCAATCAGGCCGCCATTCTGGCCAGCCGGGCCACCCCGCGCTGGTTGTTGCGCCGGGTCAGCGGCGCAATGGTGCGGCGGCTGAAGCCGGGCGGATGAGCCACAACGCAAGCACGCTGGTCTTGTACGCGACCGAACTCGTGCGTGACAGCACCTGTTTACCTTACAACTGCGAATTTGCGGAACGGGCCATTCGACTGGGTCTGAAGTTGGCGACCATGGACGGCAAGTTGCTGAAAGCCTTTCCGAAACAGGCGAGGTCGCTTACTTCGGTCTAAAGCAAACCGGGGCCTTGGGTGTTGGGGAATGCGGGCAGGGCCTTGAGACGTTGGGA
>JBDTQC010000536.1:0-2694 GCA_039932405.1 Ideonella sp. | reverse complement strand
CTGGGATCGCGGTCTACATGTCGCCACCGGCGATGTCAGCGTTGCGCTCGGTCTGCCACTCGATCTGCTGGTCGAGGCCACCGGCCATCCGGAGTTCGGTGCACGCCATGCGCGCCTGGCCATCGAGGCCGGCCTGCATGTGGCGCTGGCATCGAAGGAGGTCGACAGCGTGGTCGGCTCGGAGCTGGCACGCCTCGCGCAACAACGCGGTCGCGTCGTCACACCGGTCGACGGCGACCAGCCCGCATTGCTGATCGGGCTAATCAGCTGGGCACAGACGCTCGGGCTGCAGGTCATCGCGGCTGGCAAGTCGAGTGAATACGACTTCGTCTTCGATGCCGCGCGCAGCGAGATCAGCAGCAATGGCATAGCCGTTCCGGTGCCTGGGTTTGCTTCCCTGTGGGAGCTTGGCGGGCGAGACATCGCGGCACTGGCTCGCGAGCGCTCCAGCGCCTGCGCCGCCCTGCCGCAGCGTGCTGTGCCCGATCTGTGCGAGTTGCTGGTGGTGGCAAATTCGACCGGTCTGACGGTAGACCACCAATCGCTGCACGCGCCGATTGCACGCATCACCGAAGTGGCAACGGCATTCGCGACTAAATCCGAAGGTGGACTGTTGTCGCATAGCGCCACGCTCGACGTCTTCCACTGTCTCCGCACGCCCGACGAAATCAGCCTGGCCGGCGGCGTATTCATCATCGTGCGATGCGACGACGCCGAAACCTGGGCCTTGCTTCGGGAAAAGGGCCACCTGATCAGTCGTGACGGCAAACGGGCGATGTTGCCGATCCCGCGCCACCTGCTCGGACTCGAGGCCGCAACCAGTGTGCTCGACGCCGTGGTGCATGGGCTGTCCAGCGGCGCGCAGCAACCCCGGCCCGTTCTGGACCTGGTTGCACGCGCCACCCAGACCTTGCACGCCGGCAGCCTGCTTGAGATGGGCGGTCATCACCACACGATTGCCGGCACCGCTGCCGAACTCCAACCCGCCGCACCGCTCGGCGACGATCAAGCCGTCCCGTTCTACCTCGCCGCCAACCGCCGCCTCGCGCGAGATGTCACGGCTGGCCAGCTGATCTGCCTGGCCGACATCGAGATCGATGCCGACTCCGAGTTGCTTGCGCTTCGGCGCGCGCAAGACGACGCTTTTTTCTCGCAATCGCTGCCTGCCTTGGCAGCCTGAACCACCCATTCGAACCCTCAAGAGACAAACGATGAAACTGCGCATTGCCTACCTTGCCAAGACCACTGTTGCCGTCGCCGCGCTCGCAACCCTGTCGCTGCCCGCCGTGGCTGCCGACTGGAAACCGAGCCGCCCCGTCGAATTCATCGTCACCGCCGGCCCAGGCGGTGGCACCGACCAGTTCGCACGCATCGTCCAGTCGGTGGTGCAGAAATACAAGCTGATGCCGGTACCGGCAGTGGTCACCAACAAGGGCGGCGGTGCCGGAACCGAAGCGCTGGTGTATGCCAAATCGGCCAAGGGCGATCCACACAAGTTGGTGTTCTCGACCAACCTCGCCTATCTGATGCCGATGATCACCAAGGTTGGCTACAGCATCGACGACCTGACGCCGATTGCGATCATGGCAGCCGATGAATTCATCTTGTGGTCGAACGCCGAGGGCCCGTACAAGACCGCACAGGACGTGATCGCGGCTGCGAAGAAGGGCGGCTTCAAGATGGGTGGCGCACAGTCGAAAGATACCGACCACATCCTGACCCGGCAGATCGAAAAAGCGACCGGAACGACGATGACCTACGTGCCGTTCAAATCGGGCGGCGAGGTGGCGGTGCAGCTTTCGGGTGGCCATGTCGACGCCAATACCAACAACCCGTCGGAAAACGTCTCGCACTGGCGCGCCGGCAAGGTCAGGCCGTTGTGCGTTTTTGCCAAGCAACGGCTCCCGCTGAAGGACAAGGTCACTGCCGACATGGGCTTCGGCGATATCCCGACCTGCAAGGAGCAAGGCATCGCGATCGACGAATTCCGCATGCCGCGCACGGTGTGGGCGGCTGGCGACATCACGCCAGAGCAGGCCGACTATTACATCAAGCTGATGCGCCAGGTGCGCGAGAAGCCGGAGTTCCGTGAGTGGATCGCGCGCGGCTTGCAAAGCGAGATGTTCCTGACCGGTGCCGATCTGGCGCGTTATATCGCCAACGACAAGGCCCAGCACAAGGTGCAGTTCAGTCAAGACGGCTGGCTGCTGAAGGACTGACACGCTCCCGAAAGGCCCCGCCATGCTGATCGCCCGACGCACGCTAGAAATCGCCACCGCTGCCGCACTGGGCATTTTTGCCGCAGCCGTCGTGCAGGGTGCACTGCAACTCGACCATGGCTGGGGTTCGACCGGGCCCCAGTCAGGCTACATGCCACTGCGCCTTGGCGTCTTGCTGTTGCTGGTCAGCGCCGGCCTGTTGTACCAGGCGGTGCGCCAGTCCCGCGACGGTGAGCCATTCGCCACTGGCGAGCAACTCGGACGCAGCTTGTCGTTGTTCGCGCCCACCGTCGTGATGGCGGTGGCGATGGGCTGGCTCGGGGTCTACCTGACCGCCGCCGTCTATCTGGTCTTCATGGCCCGCCGACACGGCGGTCTCGGCTGGCCGAAGGCGCTGTTGCTCGGCCCGCTGGTGCTGCTGCTGTTCTTCGGCATCTTCGAACTGTGGTTCGGCGTGCCGCTGGTCAAGGGCCCG
>JBDTQC010000535.1:0-2750 GCA_039932405.1 Ideonella sp. | reverse complement strand
ACAGCCGCGGCGGCCGCAATTCGGCCACCGTGCGCATGAAGCTGAAGAGCCTGCTGAACAGCTCGGGCACGGAAGTCGTCTTCAAGGCCGATGACAAGATGGACCAGGTCATTCTCGACAAGAAGGATTGCACCTACTCGTATTTCGCCGATCCGATGTATGCCTTCATGGACGGCGAGTACAACCAGTTCGAAGTCGAATCCGAAAACATGGGCGACGCCATCCAGTATCTGGAAGATGCCATGCCGGTCGAGGTTGTCTTCTACGAAGGCAAGGCGATTTCGGTCGAGCTGCCGACCAGCCTGGTGCGTGAAGTGGTATACACCGAGCCTGCCGTCAAGGGCGATACATCGGGCAAGGTGCTGAAGCCGGCCAAACTGGCGACCGGCTTCGAGATCTCGGTGCCGCTGTTCGTGGCGCCCGGCGACAAGATCGAAATCGACACCCGCACGCACGAGTACCGCTAGCGGGTCTGATCGCCCGCAGGTGCAGCCTGCCGAACGGTCTACTGAACGGTCTGCCAAGTCTGCCAGCACGCACTGATGGCCTTTGATCCGGCCATGCACGAACTGTCCGCGCGCTGGGCCGAGCGTGACCGATTCGTCGTGCTCGAAACCGCCTTTGGTGTCGGCTCGCGCTTTCTGGCGATCTGGGCGGCCTGGCGCGCCGACCCCCGGCGCTGCCGCAGCCTGCATTTCATCGCGATCGAGGCGCAACCGCCCGATGCCGACGCATTGCGGCGCACAGAACACGACAGTGAAACGCAGGCCCTGGCGATCGAACTGATCGCCGCCTGGCCTGCACTGACACCCAACCTGCACAGCCTCGATTTCGACGACGGCCGGGTGCACTTGCTGCTGATCGTCAACGACCTGCGCAACGGGCTGCGCGAACTGGTTGCCGAAGTCGATGCCTTCTGGCTGGACCGCGCAATGATCGGCGCGCCGGGCGAGGTCTGGCAACCTCGGCTGTGCAAACGCCTTGCTCGCCTGGCCGCGCCGAACGCCACGCTCTCGAGCGTTTCGGCCGACCCCGAACTGGTCGCGGGCCTGCGTTCGGCGGGTTTCGAGATGACGGTGCAGCCAAATTCGACGCTCGGGAAGTTTGCGCCGCGCTTCGGCCCGAGCCGGCCACCTGCGCGGCGCACCGCGGCTGCGTCTTCATCGCGCGATGCGGTGATCATCGGTGCCGGTTTGGCCGGTTGCGCCACGGCAGCGGCATTGGCCGCGCAAGGCTGGACGGTCACGCTGATTGATCGCCACCCGGAGCCGGCCACCGAGGCTTCCGGCAATTCGGCCGGTGTCTTTCATGGCGTCGTGCACGCCCACGATGGCCACCACGCCCGTTTCAACCGCGCGGCAGCATTGCAAGCCAGCCGAACCTTTGGTCGGATGCTGGAAGGTGCGCGGCCGAAGGATGCGCAGTCCCAAGCCGCGCTGGGCTCGGTCGACGGCTCGGTCGACGGCTTGGTCGTCGGCTCGGTCGACGGCTTGGTTCGGCTGGGCAGCCGGCTGGCCGATCTCGCGTCGATGACCGAGCTGCTGCTGGAACGCCGCTTGCCGCCCGGCTTCGTGCAGGCGCTCGATGCTGCCCAGGCGTCGCGCCTTGCCGGCGTCGCGCTGGCCGACGCGGCGTGGTTTTATCCGACCGCTGGCTGGATGCGGCCACGCTGGCTGGCCAGGTCATGGCTCGACGAGGCGGCGCGTGCCTGCACCTTCGTCGGCGGTGTCGAAGTGCAGACGCTTCGAAACATCGACGACCGCTGGGTGCTGCTCGACCGGCACGACGCGCCGATCGCCAATGCCGCAAACCTCGTGCTGGCCAACGCAGGCGGCGCACAGCGATTGCTGGCCGGCCTGGCAACTGCGCCGATCGACTGGCCGCTGCAATCCGTACGCGGTCAATCGAGCCGGATTGCGCTGGATGCATGCCTGCGCGCGCCCAAGCTGCCGTTGAGCGGTGCCGGGTATGTTTTGCCGACAGTCGACGGATCGCTGGTGTTCGGTGCAACAGCGCAGGCCGACGACGCTGATCCGGCGGTCCGCAACAGCGATCACCTCGAGAACGCCGTGCGTCTGGCGCAGCTGAGTCGGGATTTCGGCTCGGTGCAACACCTGCCGCCCGGCGCTTTCGAAGGTCGCACAGCCTGGCGCTGCGTTGCCGCTGATCGATTGCCGTTGATCGGCGCGGTGCCCGATGCGTGGGCGGGCGGTTCCAACGAGGGGGCGTGGGATCAGCCGCGCTTCGTGCCGCGTCGAAGCGGGTTGTTCATGTTCACGGCGCTCGGCTCGCGCGGCATCACCTGGTCGCCGCTGGGTGCACAGGTGCTGGCGTCGATGATGACGGGTGCCCCGATACCGCTCGAAGCCAGTCTGCTGGATGCCATCGATCCGGCACGCTTCCTGAGCCGGGCGAATCGGCGCAAGGCGGCGGTCGATTCGGCGGATGCAGGCTGAGCGTGTTGCCGGCCGATTTCAGGTCGGCGTTGCCGGACCTGCCGGCGCTTGAGTCATTGCCGGCTCGCCGTTGTCGGCAGCCGACCCATCATCCGAGGGCGAGTCGCCGCCGACTTTTCGATCGGCCTTGTCGCGCAGCTTCTCTTCCTTTTTTTTCTTCTTGGCCATCTCGCGTTGGCGCTTCTCGAACGAATAGTTGGGTTTTGCCATCAGCAAGGCTCCTGCGTGGATTGATTGGCGAAGGTTACGCGCTTTTGTGCACTGCCTGCCCGCGCCGCGGCAAGAATTGCGTCG
>JBDTQC010000534.1:0-2756 GCA_039932405.1 Ideonella sp. | reverse complement strand
AAGCCGACCTTCTTCATCAGCGGGATCGTCATCACGCCGGTGGTCACGGTGTTGGCAATCGCCGAACCGGAAATCATTCCGAACAGCCCCGACGACACCACACTGACCTTCGCCGGCCCGCCCGAGAACCGCCCGGCGGCAATGGTTGCCAGGTTGACGAACAACTGGCCGAGGCCGGTCAGCTGCGCCATGATGCCGAACAGCACGAAGTGGAAGACGAAGGTTGCCACCACGCCGACCGGGATGCCGTAGATGCCCTCGGTGCCCTTGTACAAATGGGCAACCACACGTGGCACGCTGTAGCCACGGTGCGCCAGCCCGCCGGGCAGGTACGGTCCGAAAATCCCGTACAACACGGTTGCGATGGCCAGCAGCGGCAAAAAGATGCCCATCGTGCGACGCGTCGCCTCGATCACCATCGCGATCGCAATCACGCCGACCATCAGATCGATCGGTGTGTGGTCGCCGGGCCGCTGCAAGAAGATCGTATCGAAGAAGATCAGCAGATAAAGCGAGAAGCCGGCTGCCAACACGGCAAAGATCCAGTCGCGCAGCGGGATGTGGGTGTGACTGCCGTCGTAGGCTCGAAACGGCAGCGAGAGGCCGGCGATCGCCAGCAGCACCACCGTGAACGCCGCGGTTGCGCCGGGCGGGATCGGATCAGACATCGCGCTCAGCAACCGCCAGCCGAGCACCAGATAAAACGTAGCCAGGCCGATCGAGACGATCCATTCCCAGGGGCCACCGAGCCGCTTCTGGCGCGGAAATACCAGAAAGCACAGGCCGAGCACGACACTCAGATGGATCGCGCGGTGGGCGATCTCGTTTTCGAGGCCGAAGCCGGCGGTGTAGTAGTGCCAGCTCGACAAGCCGACCGCGAGCACCGTGCCGACGCCGCCGGCCAGACCGGCCAGGCGACGGAAACTCGACTCCGGGTCGAACTGCTCGATCAGGCGGTCGATTTCGGCTTGGTCTGCACTCATTGAGCGTCCCGTTGGTGGTTGCTGCAGCCCTGCGCGCGCAAGGCAATCGACCCGCTGCTGCCCAGCGATTTCAGCAGCAGCGGTGCCTGGCCGGCGATCGTCACCCGCATGCCCTGAACCGGCTGCATCACCAACGGGTCGACGATCCGGTCGAGGTGAAGGCGCCAGCCGGCGCCATCGCGCGTCATGGTCTGGCCCGAACCGGCCGCATTCGGCAGACCGTATCCATCACCTTCGAATCGCTCCTCGACCAGATGCGCCTTGCCGTCTTGCCATTCGTAGTGATCGACAACCGGCGTGCCGAGCACCGAGTGGGTGAATGAGACGGTTGCGGCCGGCGTCTGCTGATCCAGCGGCAAGCGGGCCAGTTCGTGCCCGCTGCGGTGCTCGGTCAGGACCAGATCGCACGCGGCAGCGGCGCTCAGGTTCAGCAGCGCACACGCCGCCGCCGCAGCAGCAGCGGGGCGCAGCCACGTCACTTGACGATGCCTTTTTCCTTGAAATATTTCAGTGCGCCAGGATGGATCGGTACCGTGCCCACGGCCAAGGCGGTACCCAGGCTGATCGTCTTGCCGGTCACATGCACCTGTCCCATGATCGCGATGTTCTCGTACAACGCCTTGGTGACCTCGTACGCAACGTTGTCCGGCAAGCCGTCATTGGTGGCCCACACGGCCATCACGGCCAGCGTCGGCACGGCTTCGGTCTGGCCCTTGTAGCTGTTGGCCGGCAATGGCACGTTGGCGTAGTAGGGCTGCTGCTTCTGCAGTGTTGCGATCTCCGGCCCGGCCAGCGGAATCACCCGCAGCGCATGGCTCTGCGCGAAATCGGTGATGGCTGCCGTTGGCACGCCGGCCGTGATCAGCGTTGCGTCGAGGTTGCCGTCCTTGATCTTGTCGACCGCCTGCGTGAACGACGATAGATCTTCCTTCACGTCGGAACGGGCCATGCCGTAGACCTGCAGCAGATCGGTCAGCAACTGGTACTGGCCCGAGCCGGGCGAGCCTGACGAAATGCTCTTGCCCTTCAGATCCTTGACGCTCTTGATGCCGGAATCGGCACGGGTGATCAACTGCACGGTCTCGGGATACAGCGCGCCGAGCGCCCGCAGATTCTTGATCGCGCCATCCTTGAACTGGCCTTTGCCGTTGTAGGCGGCGTCGAGGATGTCGGCGGCCACAAAGGCCGATTCGATGTCCTTGTTGCCGAGCAGCTTGACGTTGGCCACCGAGGCGCCGCCGGCTTCGGCAGTGGCGCTGATCTTCTTGCCGTCGACGACAGCCTTGTTCGAGATCAACTGCGCCAGCATGCCGCCAAGCGGGTAGTAGGTGCCGCCAGTGCCGCCGGTGGCGATGCCGAAGAACATGCGTTGCTGCGCCAACGCGGCGCCGGAAACGGCGGTTGCTGCGACGACAAGCGCGATGGCCATCCTGCGATTCAGTTTCATCGGTGTTTCCTCCGGGATCATGGTGTGTTTGAGCGGCCGAGCATAAGGCGTGCCCGGTCATCGGCCCATCGAGAATTTCCCGGCCTCGATGCACTGGCGCAACCAAGGCAGACTGCACGCCGAACCACAATCGCTGCTTCGAGATAAGAATGGCGGATGACCAAACCAACCTGCACCGCTGAACCAGTTCCCGACGGAGCGATGTGATGTCAAGCCATGATGTGATCGTGATTGGCGCCGGCGTGGTCGGCACCTCGGTGGCCTGGCACCTCGCCGAGTTCGGTGCCGGCCGCGTGCTGGTGCTTGATCGTACGCAGATCGGCTCC
>JBDTQC010000533.1:0-2772 GCA_039932405.1 Ideonella sp. | reverse complement strand
CCTTCTGCACTATCAGCTGGCAGTGGATACTCTTCCAGCATCGCGTAGGTCGGGCTCTTGATCGAGCCCTCAACGCCCAGCGCGCGCAGCAGGTGGCGGGTGAATGTCGTCTTGCCGGCGCCGAGCGTGCCGTGCAGCGTGATAAAGGCGTGGCTCAGGGCCGGGCGCGAAGCCAGCGATGCCGCTGTGGCGGCGCAAGCCGCCTCGTTCGGCCAATCCAGCGTGCGGGTTTCTAGAATCGTCAAATGTTCTCAGCCTCGAAAGTTCCCTCGTGACCAGCGTTGTTGTTGATGCGTCTGCGCTGATGGCATGTCTGCAGCGCGAAGCTGATGCACTCGGATTTTCACAGATCGGGGTAACCGGTGTCGACCTGGGTGTTGCAGAGGCGGGATTGCTGGCCTGGCTCGATGCCGGGTTTCATGGCGAAATGGGCTACATGGCTCGACACGGGCTGCGGCGGGCCAGGCCCGCCGAACTGCATCCCGGCACCGTCAGCGTGATCACGGTGCGCATGGACTACCTGCCAGGCACTGGGGCCAGTGCTGACTCGGCAGGATCCGTTGAGTCGCCTCAGTCAGCTGAGTCAGCCTCGGCGGCTGAGCCGGATGACTGGCGCTCGATCGAATGGCGCAGACTCGAAAGCTCCGACCAAGCGGCGATTTCCGTGTATGCACGTGGCCGTGATTACCACAAGACCATGCGCCAGCGGTTGCAGCGCTTGGCGGAGGCCCTGCAACGTGAAGTCGGACCGATCGGCCATCGGGTGTTCACCGATTCGGCGCCGGTGCTCGAGGTGGAACTCGCCAGCCGCAGCGGCATCGGCTGGCGTGGCAAACATACCCTGGCGCTCGATCGCTCAGCGGGTTCGATGTTCTTTCTGGGTGAAATCTTCATCGATGTCGCCTTGCCGGCAACCGAGCCGGTGCCCGATCATTGCGGTCGCTGTACAGCGTGCATCGATGTGTGCCCGACGGCGGCCATTGTTGCGCCCTACCGACTCGATGCGCGGCGCTGCATCTCCTACCTGACGATCGAGCATGCGGGGTCGATCCCGGTCGAATTGCGGCCGGCGATCGGCAACCGCGTCTACGGTTGCGATGATTGCCAGTTGGTCTGCCCTTGGAACAAATATGCGGTTCGCAGCAGCCTGCCCGATTTCGATGTGCGGGCGCCTTTCGGCGACGCCACGCTGCTCGCGTTGTGGCGCTGGAGCGAGGCCGATTTCCTGCATCACACCGAAGGCAGCGCGATCCGACGCATCGGCTATCAACGCTGGCGCCGCAACCTGGCGGTGGCGCTGGGCAATCTGCTGCGCAGCGGCCAGCCAGATCGCGAGCAGCTTGACGAAGTACGCACGGCACTCATCAACGATCGCGAGGGCGCAAGCGAGCTGCTGCGCGAACACATCGACTGGGCATTGGCTGGCGCAGGCGGCGCTTCAAGCGTGCATCAGCCGCGCGGATGATGTTTCGCGTGCAGGCTCTTCAGCCGTTCGCGCGCGACATGGGTATAGATCGTTGTGGTCGAGATATCGGCATGGCCGAGCAGCAACTGCACTGCCCGCAGGTCGGCGCCGTGGTTGAGCAGATGGGTGGCGAACGCGTGGCGCAGCGTGTGCGGCGACAGTGAAACAGCGATGCCGGCACGCAGCGCGTGGGCCTTGATCAGTTTCCAGAACATCTGGCGCGTCATCGCCCCGCCGCGGCTGGTGACGAACAAGGCTTCACTCGACTGGCCGGCAAGGATCGCCGAGCGCGATTCCGACAGATACCGGAGCAACCACCGATGTGCCTCTTCGCCGAATGGCAGCAGGCGTTCGCGGCTGCCCTTGCCGGTGACTCGCAGAGCGCCTTCCGTCAAGCCGACATGAACCGATTTCAGGTTGACGAGTTCACTGACGCGCAGGCCGCTGGCATACATCAGTTCGAGCATGGCGCGATCGCGCAGACCCAGCGGCGACTCGGTGTCGGGAGCGGCGAGAAGCGCCTCGACCTGAACTTCGCTGAGCGTCTTCGGCACCCGCAGCGACTGGCGTGCACCGTCGAGTTTCAATGTCGGGTCGCTCGTGATCAGCTGTTCGCGCAAGGTCCAGCGGAAAAAGCGCTTGAATACGGTCAGCCTGCGGTTGCTGCTGCTGGCCTTGCTGTCGGGGTGCCGGAAAACGCCGTACGCGAGCAGGTCGGATTCAGTGCTTTGCCCCAGATGGCGGTCGGTGGTTTCGGCCAGCCAGCCGGCATACAGCTGCAGGTCGCGGCGGTAGGCGGCCAGGGTATTCGCAGCCAGGCCGTCCTCGATCCAGAGCGCCTCGGCGAATCGTTCGATCAAGGTGGCGCTGAGCGGGTGCAGCGGAGCGAGGGAGGGGTCGGGCATGGACGTGCGCGTGAGGGATCGAGTTCATCGTATGCGATCGCTGCAAGGTGCGCGGTGATGCGCGCAGGCGTGAACGGCGTGGTGCGCTGCGCTACGGAGCGTGCATCGGGCATCGGGCACACTCGGCGCATGACCCAAGTCTGGTTGTTGCTGCCCGAATTTCTGTTGATCCTGAGTGGCTTCGTGATCTGCCGCGCGACGCCGCTCGACCGCCCGGTGTGGGATGCGGCCGAGCGGCTCGTCTATTACCTGCTGTTTCCGGTGTTGCTGTTCAATTCGATCCTCCGAAGCGAGTTGCAGGTCTCTCAGACGCTCAGTCTGGCAGCTGCCGGCCTGGCCATCATGCTGACCGGAATCACGCTGGCGCTCTTGGTCGGCCGCTGGCCGGGGGTGCCGGCGTTG
>JBDTQC010000532.1:0-2778 GCA_039932405.1 Ideonella sp. | reverse complement strand
GCACGCGGTGATCGGCACCAACGGCGCCGGCAAGTCGACGCTGGTCAACATCCTGTCCGGCGAGATTGCCCCATCGAACGGGCGCGTCGAATTGCTCGGTCACGACGTCACCGACTGGCCGCAACCGCGCCGCGCCCGCGCCGGCCTCGGCCGCAGCTACCAGCGCAACACCATCTATCCAAGTTTCAGCGTCTTCGAGAACTGCAGGCTGGCCGCGCAAGCCCGGCTGCAGAAGCCCTGGGACTGGTGGCGCAGCGCGGCCAGCTGCCAGGCGAGCACCGAGGCCGCGCACGCGGCAGCCAGACGCGCAGGCCTTGACGACCTGCTCGGGCGCAGCGCGGGATTGCTGTCGCACGGACAGAAACGTCAGCTCGAGATTGCCATGTGCCTGGCCACCAGCCCGCAGGTGCTGCTGCTCGACGAGCCGCTGGCCGGCATGGGTGCCGAAGAGACCGACCGCATGCTGGCCTTGCTCGACGAGCTGAAGACCGGGCACGCGATCCTGCTCGTCGAACACGACATGGATGCAGTGTTTCGCGTCGCCGACCGCATCACGGTGATGGTCAACGGCGCGGTGATTGCCTGCGATTCACCGGATGCCGTGCGTGCCAGCGCCGAGGTGCAGGCGGCCTATCTGGGTGGCCACGAATGAGCGGCGAGCTGATCGTCGACGCCCGTGAGTTGCATGCCTGGTATGGCTCGAGCCATGTGCTGCACGGCATTGATCTGCAGATCGAGCGTGGACAGACGGTCGGCCTGCTCGGTCGCAACGGCATGGGCAAGAGTACGCTGATCCGCACCTTGCTTGGCCACGTGACGCAGCGGGAAGGCCATATCGTGCTGTTCGGCGTTGACGCTTCGCAGTTCAGGCCGCACCAGGTGGCGCGCCTGGGCGTGGCCTACGTACCAGAGGGTCGCGGCGTCTTTCCTAATCTGAGCGTGCGCGAGAACCTCGTGATGGCTGCGCGGCGCGGTCGAGAAGGCGGTGACGACTGGTCCCTAGATCGCGTGCTGCAAACCTTCCCGAGGCTGGCTGAACGGATGGACAACCAGGGCAACCAGTTGTCCGGCGGCGAGCAGCAGATGCTGGCGATCGGGCGTGCGCTGATGACGCAACCCGATCTGATCATCCTCGATGAGGCGACCGAAGGCCTGGCGCCATTGATCGTGGCCGAGATCTGGCGTGTGGTTGGCGACATCCGATCCAGCGGCATTGCCACCCTGATCGTCGATCGTGACTACCGCAAGGTGCTGGCGCGCTCTGACCAGGCGCTGGTGCTGCAGAAGGGGCAGGTCGTGTTGCATGGCCGTTCGGCCGATGTCGCCGCGAGCACCGAGTTGGCGGGCTTCCTCGGCGTATGAATTCAGCCGATCTCGCGATGCCGATCCTGCTGCGTAACGGGGGCGCTGGTTTGAGCGCCCCTTTTTTCCCCGACGCCCGACTCTGATGTACCGATTTTTTCTCTGGCTCAAGGACAGCGAAAATCAGCTCTGGGTGAAGCCGACCATCGGCAGCCTGTTGGCGGTGATGTTTGCGCTGCTGGCGGCGCTTGGCAACGAGTTCGAACTTCCCGAGTCGGTCCCGAAGATCGATCGCGAGACACTCGACGGGCTGTTGACGGTCATTGCCTCGAGCATGCTGGCGGTGACGACCTTTTCCCTGTCGATCATGGTGTCGGCATTCGCCATGGCGGCGAGCGGCGCTTCGCCAAGAGCCTCGGCGCTCATCGTCGGCGACGCGGACGCGCATACGGCGATTGCCAGCTTCCTGTCGGCATTCATCTATTCGATCATTGCGAAGTCGGCGCTCGGCGTCAGCTACTACGGCGATGTTGGCCGCCTGATCCTGTTCGGCAGCACGTTGGCTGTCATCTTGTACCTGATCTATACGCTGATCCGCTGGGTCAAGACCATGTCGTCACTCGGGCGCATGGGCAACACGATCGACAAGATCGAGGCGGCAACGGCTGCCGCCATGCAGGTCTATCGAGACCGGCCCTCCATGGGAGCCACCTTGCCAGTGCCGAAAGTCGCTGTCGGTGTGCCGATCCTGAGCGAGCGGGTCGCCTACGTGCGTCACATCGACATCGACGCCTTGCAGCGGATGGCGATCGAACTCGATGCCCGGATTCACATCCGCGTGCGCCCGGGTACGCTCGTCGATCCGGGTACAGGGCTGCTGTGGATCGATAGCAATCGCGATATCGACGCCGAGCGAGCCCGCAAGGCCTTCGTGCTCGGCCACTCGCGCAGCTACGATCAGGATCCCCGCTTCGGCTTGATCGTTCTCAGTGAAGTGGCGCAGCGTGCGCTCTCGCCGGCAGTCAACGATCCTGGCACCGCGATCGTGGTCATGAATGCAATGACCCGTCTGCTGGTCGAAACGCGCCCCGATCCGGAGCCCGGACCGGATGACGAGCGTGATCGGCTGAGCCTGGTCGCACTCGACGAGGCCGATTTCATCCACCAGGGGTTCGGGCCGATCGCGCGTGACGGTGCCGCGACCTGCGAGGTCATCGTGCGCATGCAAAAGCTGCTGGCGACGATCGCATCACATGGTGTGTTGTCGCTGAAGGCGCCGGCCCATCAGCAGGCGGCGATTGCCGCGAAATGGGCTGAGCAATCGCTCGGAATCGATGAAGACAAACGCGTGGTGGCTGCGCTTTTCGAGTCGCTGCACGGCCATGCGGTCGCATCGCTGAACCCCACCGGCTGAGGCTGCGGCATGAGCGCGCCGGGTCGCTACCAAGCGCGAATCTCGCAGCACGCAGCACGCAG
>JBDTQC010000531.1:0-2792 GCA_039932405.1 Ideonella sp. | reverse complement strand
CGGGTGTGAAGTGGCCCTTTTGCAAGCGCAGCGTGATGAACAGCAGCATCAGCATCCCGACAAACACGTGAAACCCGTGGAAGCCGGTCAACATGAAGAATGTCGAGCCGAAGACCCCTGAACTCAGCTTGAGGTTGAGTTCGCTGTAGGCATGACTGTATTCGTAGCCTTGGACAAACAGGAAAGACAGACCGAGCAAAACCGTGACCCACATGAAGCCGATGGTCTTGGCCCGATGGCCGGCCAGCAAGGCGTGGTGGGCAATCGTCAGCGTAACGCCCGAGGTCAGCAGCAACGCGGTGTTGATGGTCGGCAGCGGCCAGGGACCCATGGTCGCGAACGGCTCGACAATGCCGGCCGGGGACCCGGTTGCACCCAACTGGGAGCTCGGCCAGATGGCCTTGAAATCGGGCCACAGGATCGCGTTGTCGAGACTACCCAGATTGGGGATCGCATGCAGGCGAGTCCAGTACAGCGCGCCAAAAAAGGCGCCGAAGAACATCACCTCGGAGAAGATGAACCAGCTCATGCTCCAGCGGAACGAGACATCGATTCGGTCGCTGTAGAGGCCGCTTTCGCTTTCGCGGATCGCGGTGCGGAACCAGCCCTGCATCACGAACGCCCAAAGGAGGAAGCCGAACAGCAGCGAGTACGAACCCCAGGTTGCGCCGTTGATCCACTGCGCTGCCCCGAGGATCACGAAAAACAGCCCGGTCGCGGCCAGCACCGGGAAACTCGACGGAGCCGGAACGAAATAGTAGGGAGCCTTCGAAACCGAGTGCCCGGTGTGTGCCGCTGCCGACATGTCTTCTCCTGAAATCCTGAAATCCTGAAATCTGATCAATCGCACCGGCCGCTGCGCCCAGCGAGCCCGGCCTGTCAAAACACCCGGCAGGCTCGCCCCTGGTTCAGGCGGCGATCCCGCTTGATAAAACCCAATTCACCAACAACACCAGAACCGCAATGAACAACAACGCACTGATTACCGCAGCGATCGCCAGGTGCACTGGATTCAACTGGTTGACGTCCCGCTCGTAATCAACCGACTTGCGCACTCCGAAAAACGACCAGGCCACCGCCTTCATCGTCTGTCCGAACGACATCTTGCGTCGCACGGCCGAACGCAGCCCACCATCCTGCAAGGTCATGAGGGGGCAGCCTTGCCAACCTGTGCAAGCGAGTCGGGCGCTGCCGGCACCCGTCCGCCAACCTCGAAGAAGGTATACGACAAGGTGATGGTCGCCACATCCTTTGGCAGTTTCGAGTCGACCACGAAGACCACTGGCCAGCGCTTGCTCTCGCCAGGTGCCAGCGTGTATTCACTGAAGCAGAAGCACTCGAGCTTGTTGAAATGCGGGCCGGCCTGCTTGGGCGCATAACTCGGGATGGCCTGCGCCGTCATGGTCCGGTTCTGGTTGTTCCGGAACTCGTACATGACCGTGGCCATTTCGCCTGGATGAACCTTCAATGTGCTGACCGCCGGCGCAAACGACCACGGGCCGCGCGCATTGGCATCGAACTCGACCGTGATGGTCCGGCTGGCATCGATCTGGCTGTTCGCCGCTGCACGACTTTTGCCAACTGCCCCCGGCTGGTTCAGTTCAGCCAGCGACAAGACATTGATTCCCAGCGCATTGCAGATCGAACGGTAGAGCGGCACCAGCGCATACCCGAATGCAAACATCGCCACCGTGATGACCAGCAATTTGCCTACCATGCGACGGTTGTCGCTGGTAAGCATTGCAAATCGTGTCTCGGAGTTCCGTTTCATGGCTTATCAGGCGCCGAGCAGCATGGCTTTGGTGACGAAGCCGATCAAGAAGACGGCCGCCACGGAAACCAGGATCAATGCCAACTTGCGGTTCTGCTTCTTCTGCTCGGGGGTCATCACATTCGATCAGTCAAACGCCGGCAAGATCAGCCGACGATGCGGGTTGCGTTGGCGTTGAGCTTGGGCGGTTCTTCGAAGGTATGGAACGGTGCCGGCGACGGCACTTCCCATTCCAGGCCTTCAGCGCCCTCCCAAGGCTTCTGCGGTGCCGGCTCGCCCTTGCCGCGCATCATCGGCACGACGACGAACAGGAGGAAATAGACTTGCATCAAGCCGAACCAGAATGCTCCGATCGACGCCACCATGTTGAAGTCGGCGAACTGCAGCGGATAGTCGGCGTAGCGCCGTGGCATGCCGGCAAGGCCGAGGAAGTGCATCGGGAAGAAGGTCAGGTTGAAGGCGATCAACGAGCCCCAGAAGTGGATCTTTCCGCGGGTTTCGTTGTACATCACACCGGTCCACTTTGGGCCCCAGTAATAGACGCCAGCAAACATCGCATACAACGAGCCGGCGACCAGCACGTAGTGGAAGTGGGCCACGACGTAGTAGGTATCCTGCAACTGGATATCGACCGGCGCGGCAGCCAGGATCAGGCCGGTGAACCCGCCCATCGTGAATACGAAGATGAAGCCGATTGCAAACAGCATCGGCGTCTCGAAGGTCATCGAGCCGCGCCACATCGTCGCGACCCAGTTGAAGATCTTCACGCCGGTGGGCACCGCGATCAGCATGGTCGCGTACATGAAGAACAACTGACCCGTCACCGGCATGCCGGTGGTGAACATGTGGTGCGCCCACACGATGAACGAGAGAATCGCAATCGAGGCGGTCGCATAGACCATCGAGGTGTAGCCAAACAGCCGCTTGCGAGCAAATGCAGGAACAACTGCACTGACAATGCCGAAAGCCGGCAAGATCATGATGTACACCTCGGGATGCCCGAAGAACCAGAAGATGTGCT
>JBDTQC010000530.1:0-2801 GCA_039932405.1 Ideonella sp. | reverse complement strand
CGATCGGCTGCGCGAGCGTTTCGTCGCCATCTGCAAGGACCGCGATGTGCAGCAGCTTACTTTCGAGTCCTACATGAACAAGGAACTGGTTCGCAAGCGGCCGATGGCGCACGCCCGAATCTTCTTCAAGGACCTGGCGCACCTGTTCGGGGTTGCACGTGTATGAAGCACTGGCGGCCAATCGCGGTGTCTGCTGCCGCGGCAGCATTCGTCGCGGTGCTGGGCGCGCTGATGACCGACCTCGGGCCCTGGTACATGAGCCTGAAACAACCCGCCTTCAAACCGCCCGACTGGGCGTTCGGACCGATCTGGACGACGATTTTCGGCCTGTGTGCGGCCGCGGGTGTGCGCGGCTGGCGCATGGCGCCGTCCCGCGTGGAGCGCGAGCAGATGTTGCTGCTGTTCGCGGCAAACGGCTTTCTCAACGTTTTCTGGAGTCTGCTGTACTTCCGTTTGCACCGCCCCGACTGGTCGCTGTTCGAGGTGCCGTTTCTGTGGCTTTCGGTGCTGGCGCTGATCCTCGTGCTGGGGCGCTTCGCCAGGAGTGCGGCGTGGCTGCTGGTCCCGTATCTGGTCTGGGTCGCGATCGCGGCCTGGCTGAATTGGCAGACCGTGCGCTTGAACGGGCCGTTCGGCGCCGGTTGAGGACCAGACCGTGACTGACCTCAGCATCGCCGCACCGCTGATCGACCTCGTGATCGGCGTCACCCTGGTCGAGGCGCTGGCCTTGCTGCTGGTTCACTACTTCAGTGGCAAAGGTGTCGCGCCGCTCGATTTCCTCGCCAACATGGTGTCGGGGCTGTGCCTGATGCTGGCCTTGCGCAGCTCGGTGCGAGATGCCGGAGTTGCCTGGCTGGCCCTTTTTCTACTGGCTGCCGGCGTGGCGCACGGGATCGACATCCTGATGCGCTGGCGCCGCCGAACGGGTTCAGCCGCCGTTGATCGAAGGATGGTTGCATGAGCGTTGTCGCACTGGGTCTCAATCACACGACCGCGCCGCTGGACGTGCGCGGGCGATTCGCGTTTGCCGCCGACCACCTGGTGCCGACCTTGCACGCGTTCAGCAAACGGCTGCAGCGGCCGTCCGAAGTCGTGCTGATCTCCACTTGCAACCGCACCGAGCTGTTCGTCGGCGCAGATGGCGACCATCGCAGCGGCGAGCTGGCAGATCAGGCGCTGGCCTGGTTGGCCGATTCCGGCGGGATGGCGGCCAACGAGTTGCAGCGCCACTTTCATGTGCTGGAAGACGCCAGTGCCGCGCGGCATACCTTCCGGCTGGCCAGCGGCCTGTCGTCGATGGTGGTGGGCGAGACGCAGATCCTCGGCCAGATGAAGCGCGCGGTGCGCGGCGCAGAGATGGCGGGCACCATCGGCAAGACGCTGCATCAGCTGTTTCAGCGCTCGTTTGCGGTAGCCAAGGAAGTGCGAACCGATACCGAGATCGGCATGCACACCATCAGCCTGGCGGCCGCAATCGTGCAGCTGGCCGGCAAGCTGTTCGAGGATCTGGGTGAGTTGAAGGTGCTGTTCCTCGGCGCTGGCGAAATGGCGGGTCCGGTGCTGGCGCACCTGTCGAGCAAGGTCAGCCGGCGCCTGACGATTGCCAATCGCAACCTCGAACGCGGTGCGGCGCTGGCAGCGCAGTTCGATGCCGAAGCCATCGGTTTGAGCGAAGCCCTGACGCGGCTGGCCGATTTCGACGTGATCGTGTCGTGCACTGCAGCGTCGGTGCCGGTGATCGGCCTGGGCGCAGTCGAGCGTGCGGTGCGTGCGCGCAAGCGTCGGCCGATGCTGATGGTCGATCTGGCGGTGCCGCGAGACATCGAGGCCGACGTTGCCGAGCTGCCAGACGTCTATCTCTATTCGCTCGACGACTTGGCCAATATCGTGCAGGCCGGCAGCGCCAAGCGCAGCGCCGCGGTAGGTCACGCCGAGAGCATCATCGAGAGTGGCGTGCAGGATTTCGTACGGTGGCTCGAAACCCGTGAAACCGTGCCGCTGATCCAGGCCTTGCAGACGCAGGCCGAAACCTGGCGTTCGGCTGAGTTGCAGCGCGCCCGCAAGCTGCTCGCCAGGGGCGAGGACATCGATGCCGTGCTAGAAGCGTTTTCACATGGGCTCACGCAGAAGATGCTGCATGGGCCGATGGCCGGCCTGCGCGCCACCGAAGGCGATGAACGAACCGCGCTGACCAACACCTTGTCGCGGCTGTTCTTGCGCTGCCCGATGCGGGGTCAGGGCTGACCCGGCCGGTGGCTTGCGTCACCGGATTGGCCGGCAGCTGCGGCCGCCGGCGCTGTCAAACGACTCAGGCCTTTTTCGCCCAGGCGCTGCACCAGCCCTTGGCGGGTACCTGCTTGCCGGCAAACAACTGGCACGGAGCGGCCGCATCGGTCGGCTTACCCTGGAAAAAATTGCATCCACCACACATCTGCGCTGGCGTGTGCTGCGGGAACTTGGCCTTGTCGACCTTGGTGGAATCAGCCTTGAAGCCGAGTGCGATGGCTTGTGGGTCCGATTCCGTCAGTGCTGGAGCGGCTGCCCGTGACGAAACGCTGGCGAGCGTGAGAGCGCCGCTGCCGGCGACGACACCCATCATGAATGTTCGGCGGTTGGTATTGCGCATGGAGAATCCTTGATCGGATCACTGCGACCCGTCAAAATAGTCTGACACATCCAGGTGTTCTGCGTATTGGCATCGGGGTTTAATCAGAGCAAACCTGTCGGTCTTGGAGCTGTCTTGGTATTTCCCTTCTCGGCGATCGTCGGTCAGGACGACATGAAACTGGCCATCCTGATCG
>JBDTQC010000529.1:0-2812 GCA_039932405.1 Ideonella sp. | reverse complement strand
GGCCGCGCTGAAGGTCGACTGCGGCGGGTTCGCATCGGCTCGAACACCAGCCGCATCTGCGTCAACAAGCGCCGTGCCTGCTGCCATTCCTCGGCGCTCATGGTCTCGAAATCGGTCTTGCGCAACAGCTCGCGATCGTTCCAGCTGACCGACGCCTGGACCTCGAACTTCTCGTCCGGCGGCAGATCCGGCGGCTTGACCGCCGGCGGGTTCGGAAACAGGGCGGCAGCCAGACGCCGGTTCTCGCGCGTCGGCAGGATGCCCGGCTTGGCGTGGATCTGCGGCAGCATCAGCGCCCGCATGCGCCCGGTCAGATCCGGGTCACGCCAGAACAGGGCAAACGCCTGATCGAACAAGGCACGGTGTTCGATGCGGTCGAGCAGACAGGCCCCCAGCACCGCGTGGAAATCGGTTCGCGATTCGAGCCCGGCCACCTGCAGCGCCTGCAGCGCCAGCTGCACGCGATCGCTGCCAACCGGCAAACCGGCGTGGCGCAGCACCCGCGCAAAATGCACCACGTTCTCGGCCAGATGACCCGGCGTCTGGCGCAGCGGCAGCATCGGTGATCAGCCGGCGGCGGTGCCGGCGGTGCCGCCGCTGCTCGTGCCGCTCGTGCCGCTCGTGCCACTAGCGCCGGTGCTGTCGCGGAGGCCGCTGCCGCCACTGCCCGTGCCCATTCGGTTGGTCGCGCGGATTTCCTCGAGCAGGCGCGCCGTCTCGCTGCCCTGCATGTGCGCGATGTCGTCCTGGTATTTGAGCAGCACGCCCAGCGTATCCTGGATCACCTGCGGGTCGAGCACCAGCGCGTCCAGCTCCATCAGCGCACGCGCCCACTCGATGGTCTCGGCAATGCCGGGCAGCTTGTACAGCTCGATGCGCCGCAGCCCCTGCACGAAAGCGACGATCTCGTGCGCCAGCGCCGGGCCAACATCGGGCACTCGGCGTTCGAGAATCGCCAGCTCGCGCGGCAGATCCGGGAAGCCGACCCAGTGGTACAGGCAGCGGCGCTTCACCGCGTCGTGAATCTCGCGCGTGCGGTTGGAGGTCAGAACGACGATCGGCGGCACCAGCGCCTTGACGGTACCGAGCTCCGGAATGGTGATCTGGAAATCGGCCAGCACCTCGAGCAGAAAGGCTTCGAACGGCTCGTCGGCGCGGTCAAGTTCGTCGATCAGCAACACCGGCGGAACCGCGTTTTGCGGGTCGATGGCCTGCAACAGCGCGCGCTTGGTCAGGAATCGATCGCTGAACAGTTCGCCGGCCAAGGCGTCGCGGCCGATGGCATCTTTTTCCGCCAGCCTGATCTCCATCATCTGGCGGCCGTAGTTCCATTCGTAGGCGGCACCCGCCAGGTCCAGACCTTCGTAACACTGCAAGCGGATCAGCGGGCGGCCGAGCATCGCGGCCAAGGTCCGCGCGATTTCGGTCTTTCCGGTACCCGGTTCGCCTTCGAGGAACAACGGCCGCTGCAGCTTCAGCGCCAGATAGACGACGGTGGCCAACTGCCGATCGGCCACGTAGTCATGGGCCAGCAGCCGAGCCTGGGTATCGTCGATCGAGGTTGGAAGGGCTTGGTCTTCTCTCATCTGAAATGAAAACGCCGCAGCGGGTGCGGCGTGTGGTTGCGAACGATCAGGCGGTCACTTCGCCCTGGCTTTTTGTGGGAGCGCCTTCAGGCGCGATTCGTTGCAGGCCACAGTCACCATCGCGCTTGAAGGCGCTCCCACGGAATTCGATCGTAGCGGAACTCAACTGACCGCGCGCCCGGCCAGTACCGGGATCAGCGCGGCTCGGTATTCAGCCGAGCCGTGCAGGTCGGTGTTCAGCCCTTCGGCCGATACCGTCACGCCGTCGGTCGCCTTGGCTGACCAGTCGGCTGCCAGCTTGTCTTCGAGCGCTTTGACGCGAAACACGCACGCCCCCGCACCCGTCACCGCCACCCGAGTGCCCTGCGGCCCCTTGCTGACGAACACGCCCACCAGCGAGAAACGCGACGCCGGCTGCTTGAACTTCTCCCAACCCGCCTTCTCCGGAACCGGAAAGCTGACCGAGGTGATCACTTCGCCGTCCTGCAGCGCGGTTTCGAAGAAGCCTTTGAAGAAATCGTCGGCGGCAATCGCCCGTTTATTGGTGTGCACGGTGGCGCCGAGGCCCAGCACGGCCGCCGGATAACACGCCGCCGGGTCGTTGTTGGCCAGGCTGCCTCCGATGGTGCCGCGGTTGCGCACCTGGCGATCACCGATGTTTGCGGCCAGAAACGACAACGCCGGGATTGCGCCCGCCACCTCCTTGTTCGCGGCGACTTCGGCATGCGTGCTCATCGCGCCGATCGTCACCTTGCCGTCGGCCACCTTGATGCCCTTCATCTCGGCAATCGCGCCCAGATCGATCAGGCTGTCGGGTGCGGCCAGGCCGAGTTTCATAGACGCCAGCAGCGACTGGCCACCGGCCAGCAGCTTGGCGTCGGCGGCCACCATCTGGTTGGCGGCATTGGCCACCGAGTCCGGCCTGGAATAAGCAAAAGCTTGCATGTGAATGATCTCCTGTGCGGATTCAGCGGGCGGCCGGGACGGCCGGCGCGGCGTTGGCAGCTTTCGCGGCCTTGGCAGCATTGGCGGCTTGCCAGACGGTGTACGGTGTGGCTGGCATCGGCACATCCTTCACGCCCAAGGCGTTGCAGATGGCGTTGATGACCGCCGGCGGCGAGCCGATCGCGCCGGCCTCGCCGCAGCCTTTCACGCCCAGCGGGTTGTGCGTGCACGGCGTGCCGCGTGCGGTCTCGACCGTGAAGCTCGGCAAGTCGTCGGCGCGT
>JBDTQC010000528.1:0-2815 GCA_039932405.1 Ideonella sp. | reverse complement strand
TGTTGAAGTTGCCGATCTGCTGCATGCGCCGCGCCAGCTCGGCGCTGGCCTCGGCAGTCTGCTGCACCTGGCGCAGGTAGCGCACTGTCTCCTCGGCAGCCACAGCCCGAAAGTAGGCCTTGCGCGTCTCGCCCGCAAGCGACAGAACGGACACCGCCGCGCGGCCCTGCGTCTGCGCGAAACGACGACCCTCGACCTGCTGAATCAACGGCATCGCGATCAGACGCGCCAGGTTGAAGTGAAAGCCGCGCTCCAGCTCCACCTCGTCGCCCCGCTTCAGGCGTGCGAAGCTGAATCCGGGATTGGGCAGGCGGCCCGCCTGCACCAGCTCGGCTTCGCCGATGCCCAGTTCGGCAAAGTCGGCCTGCAGGCCGCGATTGTTGAGAAGCGCGACCTGAACAGCGTCGTCAGCGGTCAAGGGCTTGGCCAGCAGGTCGGCCACGCGCCTGGCCATCGCCTCGCGATCGGCATCGCTGCGTGCCCAGTTCAGATCTTTGTCCAGGCGGCGCTTGGCCGTCTGTTCGACCGCGCTGAAACCGCCGTCGGGGCTGAAGGAGGCGCAACCGCCGAGCACCACGACGGTGGCCAGCGCAGTCAGCAGGCGCCAGCGCGCCTGTTTGTCGGTTTTCTTCTTGTTCACATCATTTCCTCAGTGCATCGTGTGTCCGCCATGCGGACCCGGCATCGGCTTGGACGACGGCAACGCAGGCGCTTCGACGGCTGGCTTGGCCGCTGGCGTCGGGCTCTCAATCACGGCGGGCTCATTCGCCTCCCGCGCATAGGCACGCCAGCCGCCGATGCGCCCTACCCTGTCGTTCGCCTCACGCCAGGGTACGGGGTCGGCGTCGTCGACGCGGCGGAAGCTGCCAAGTGCGGACCGGTACATGAGTGGTGCCACCTCGGTCGTCGCATCGAGCGGATCGGCGGCAGAAAGATTGCCAATTCGGGAGCCGGGGGCGGCTTGGGATTGGGCTTGGGCTGACGCGTTCGCCGTCGCCAATGCAATCGTCGCCGGCAGCAGCCAGCAAGCGTAGAGTCGTCGCATCAAAACCTCGCATGACAGGTGATGGTCCCGCGCCGGCGTCGCGCCAGGCGGGTCTCAGTCAAAGTCGCCGCAAGCGGCCCACGACGCTCATGGCGTGCGGGTCGCAAGGGCCGTCAGGCGGGGAGTTTTTTGGGGGGACGTTCGGGGCCGTCGAGGATGACGCCCGTGTAGACCTGCGCTACCGGCTGCAGCGGTGCGGGGGACCGAACCTGCGAGCGCGCCGCAACGACAGGAGTGAAGCATCCCGCAATCGAGAATCCGGCGCTGCAGCACTTCAGCATGCCATGTCCGGTTTGCCCGGCGTTGTCCGAAGCCGGCTTGGCCTGACCTCCGGTGGCATCCGAGCCATGAACGTGGCCGTTCAGATGGTGCATGTCACTTGCGCTGCCGGGCACCATCGAATGTGCTCCGATCGTCTGTCCGACAGCTGAAGCAGTCTGAGCGATCGCCATCGCGGTGGCATGCGCTGACGTGCACAAAGGCATGACGGCCGCGGCCATTCCCTGCAAGGGAATCGCCACCACCATCAACCACAATGCAAACGTCCTGAACGCTCGGAGCATCGGCAAAGTGTAGCGGACCGGACCCGCCCAACGCTCAAGCCCGCAGATGACCCGGTCAGGATGACCCGGACCGGACGGCCCATATGCCGGGCAGGCAGTCTCGCGGCGTGCGTTCCTGTACGCTCAGAATTTTCCCGCCTAGCCACCCATGCCTCAACGATCGCCAATCGCAATCGCCCCCGAAGCATTCAAGGCGCTGATCTCCGACGGCCCGAACCCGTGCTCGCGCAACACCTCTTCAGTATGTTGCCCATATGTCGGCGCCGGGCGGCGGATGTTGCCGGGCGTTGCACTCAGCTTGATCGGCAGACCCAGCGCCTTGGTCGCACCGGCCACCGGGTGCTCGAGATCAACCACCATCTCACGCGCCAATGTTTGCGGATCAGCGGCCATTTCGGCGATCGACTGGATTGGCCCGGCGGGCACACCGGCGGCGTCGAGGTCGGTCAGCCAGTCGCGCGTGCTGCGGGTGCGCAGGTGGTCGCCGAGGAGTGTTGTCAACTGGTCGCGGTGGGCCATGCGGGCGCTGTTGTCGATGAAGCGCGGGTCGGCGATCAGTTCGGGGGCGCCCACCAGCTTGGCGATGCGCTCCCAGTTGGCCTGGTTGGCGCCACCGATGTTGATCCAGCCGTCGCTGGTCGGAAAGGCCTGGTAGGGCGCGGCCAGCACGTGGGCCGAGCCACCAGGTCCGGGCGATACGCCGGTGGCGAAAAAGATCGCGGCCTGCCAGGCGGTCTGGTGGATACCGGCTTCCATCAATGAGGTGTCGACGAACTGGCCATGGCCGGTTTTCAGGCGATGCACGTAGGCCGAAACGATGCCTAAAGCGGCGAGGATGCCGGCGTTCAGATCGGTGACCGGGCTGCCGACCTTGACCGGCGCCCTGCCCGGCTCGCCGGTGATGCTCATCAAGCCGCTGACGCCTTGCGCGATCAGATCGAAACCACCCTTGTCGGCTGCCGGGCCGCTGCGGCCGTAGCCGGAGATCGAGCAATAGATCAGCGCCGGGTTGATCAGATGCAGCGCGTCGAATCCGAGGCCGAGCCGGTCGAGCGCGCCGCGGCGATAGTTCTCGGTCAGCACGTCGGCACTGCCAGCCAGGCGGCGCAGCACGGCCCTGCCGCCGTCGGTCTTCAAGTCGATCGCGATTGACCGCTTGTTGCGGTTCATCATCATGAACGCGGCCGACTCGCCGTTGACCTGCGGC
>JBDTQC010000527.1:0-2819 GCA_039932405.1 Ideonella sp. | reverse complement strand
ATGAACATCATCATCCTCGGCGCCGGCCGGGTCGGGGAAAGCGTCGCCGAGAGTCTGGTTTCCGAACGCAACGACATCACGGTGATCGACACCAACCCGCACCGCCTGGCGGCTCTGCAAGCACGCCTCGACCTGCGCGGCGTCACCGGCAATGGCATTCAGGCGTCCGTCTTGCGCGAGGCCGGCGCCGAGGATGCCGACATGCTGATTGCGTGTGCACCGTTGGACGAGACCAACCTGGTCTGCTGCAAGGTGGCGCACGATGTCTTCAACGTGACGACCCGGATTGCCCGCATCCGCTCGGAAGAATTTCCGAACGACGGTGCGCTGATGGACAAGACCGGCTTTGCGGTTGATCAGGTGATCTGCCCGGAGCAATCGCTGACCAATTACATCCGCAAGCTGATCAACTACCCTGAGGCCTTGCAGGTTCTCGAATTTGCCGATGGCAAGCTGAGCCTGATCGCGGTGCGCGCAGTCACCGGTGGGCCGATGGTCGGGCATGTGATTTCCGAGTTGCCCCAATTGGTTCCGGATGTCGAGATGCGTTTTGTCGCGATCTACCGGACCGACGAGATGGGCGTCGACCAGCAGGTGATCTGCGAAGGCAGCACGCGCATCCAGCCGGGCGATGAAGTCTTCGTGCTGGCATCGACCAGCTGGATCCGCCAGGTGCTTGATGCGCTGCGCGTGCGCGATCAGCCCGTGCGCCGCGTCATCATCGCCGGCGGTGGCCGGGTCGGGCTGCGGCTGGCGCGTCAGTTGAAAAAGGACTGCCGCGTCAAGATCATCGAGGCCGACCCGACGCGCTGCGAATACCTCACTTCGCAACTGCCCGGCCATGTGCTGGTGTTGAACGGCGACTCGACCGACGAGGACCTGCTGCAGGCTGAAAGCGTGTCCGATTGCGACCTGTTCATGGGCCTGACCAGCGACGATGAAGACAACATCATGGCCTGTCTGCTCGCCAAGCGACTGGGCGCACGCCGTGTGCTGGCGCTCATCAACCGGGCCGCCTACGCCGATCTGGTGCAGGGCGGCCAGATCG
The DNA here is from genome assembly GCA_039932405.1 of Ideonella sp. Taxonomy (GTDB): domain Bacteria; phylum Pseudomonadota; class Gammaproteobacteria; order Burkholderiales; family Burkholderiaceae_C; genus Ideonella_A. The sequence goes on along the minus strand of JBDTQC010000527.1, from coordinate 1,771 downwards.
ACATTGCCTTGTCGCCGGCGCAGACGGTGATTGGCGAATTGCTGGCGTTCGTGCGTCGCGGCGATGTGGAGGCCGTCTACAGCCTGCGTCGCGGCGCCGCCGAGGCCCTCGAGACGGTGGCGCGCGGTGATCGCAAGACTTCCAGGGTGGTGGGCCGGCGGATCGACGAGATCTCACTGCCGCCGGGCGCCCAGATCGGCGCGCTGGTGCGCGGTGAAGGCGACGCGGCGCAGGTGATCATTCCGCACCACGACACCGTGATTCAGAGCAACGACCACGTGGTTGTCTTTCTGCCTCGCAAGCGCATGGTGCGCGAGGTTGAAAAGCTGTTCCAGGTCAGCGCCACATTCTTCTGAATCCGATGTTGGCGATCCTGCCGGTTCTGAGCATCCTTGGATGGGTGCTGATCTTTTTCTCGGCTGCGCTGCTGGTGCCGCTGTCGGTGGCGTGGTTCGGCAACGAGGCCTACGCGGCGCAGCAGGCCTACGCTGGCGCACTGGTGCTGACCTTGCTCAGTGGCATCGCGATGTTGGCCGTGTCGCGACGCAGCCGGCGCGAACTCAAACCCCGCGATGGCGTGTTGCTGGTGGTGTTGACCTGGACCGTGCTGCCACTGTATGCCAGCCTGCCGCTGTTTGCCTATTTTCATCAGGCGGGCGCGCCGATCTCGTTTACCGATGCCTATTTCGAGGCGATGTCGGGGCTGACGACCACCGGCTCGACGGTGCTTTCCGGGCTCGACATGTTGCCTGGTTCGGTCAATCTGTGGCGCTGCTTCCTGCAATGGTTGGGCGGCATGGGCATCCTGGTGCTTGCTGTGGCCATCCTGCCGCTGCTCGGTATGGGTGGCAGTCAGTTGTTCCGTGCCGAAACGACCGGCCCGCTGAAAGACGCCAAACTGACCCCGCGCATCACCGAAACCGCCAAGGGCCTGTGGACCATCTACGCCGTCATCTCGATCCTGTGCCTGTTGGCATTCCGAGCTGGCGGCATGAGCTGGTACGACGCCTGGGTGCACATGTTCGCGACCACCAGCCTGGGCGGCATGAGCAGCCACGACGCCAGCTTCGGCTATTTCCAGTCGCCGCTGCTCGAGTGGATCTGCGTCGCTTTCATGCTGTTCTCGAGTTGCAACTTCGCCGTCTATTTCGTCGCGATCCGCAAGCGCTCGCCCAGCGTTGTCGTCACTGATCCGGAAGCGCGCGGCACGCTCGGGCTGATGATCGGGGCCAGCCTGTTCGTCAGTGTCTTCCTGTTCGTCAAAGGATCGGTCACCGATCCGTTTGATGCCCTGCGTCTGGCTTTTTTCCACATCGTCTCGATTGCCTCGACAACCGGCTTCTCCACGACCGACTATGGCCAGTGGCCGGTGCTCGTGCCCTACCTGATGTTGCTGTTGTGCGCCGTTGCAACCAGCGCCGGCTCAACCGGGGCCGGCATCAAGATGGTTCGGGTCATCATTCTGCTCAAGCAGGCCAAGCGCGAGATGCAGCGCCTGCTGCACCCGCGGATGGTGCGTCCGGTGATGCTCGGCAGGCGGGCAGTCTCGAACGAATCGATTTTTGCGGTGCTGGCCTTCATGCTGCTTTATGGCGCGTCGACCTCGGGCCTGATTCTGCTGATGCTGGCGACCGATCTGCCGTTCGACACCGCTTTCGCTGCAGTGGTTGTCAACCTGAACAACATGGGCCCGGCCATCAACCACATCGGACCGGCTGGAACCTACGCCGCACTGACCGATTTCCAGACCTGGATCTGCACGTTCGCGATG
>JBDTQC010000526.1:0-2821 GCA_039932405.1 Ideonella sp. | reverse complement strand
GATCTGCTTGTTGAGGCGGCCCGCGACGATGCGCTCGAGCACCTGCGCCTCGCGCGTGGTCAGGCGCGACAACAAGGCATCGCGACTGGCTGCTTCCTGGTGCTGGCTGAACGACGACCGGGCCTGGTCCAGCATGCTCTCGACCAGCGACACCAGCTCGTCTTCCTTGAACGGCTTCTCGATGAAATCGAGCGCGCCCTTTTTCATCGTCGTTACCGCCATCGGGACATCGCCATGACCGGTGATGAAAACGATCGGCAACGGGCTGCGACGCTCCATCAGGCGATCCTGCAACTCCAGTCCGCTCATGCCATCCATCCGGATATCGGCGATCAGGCAGGCCACTTCGCGCGGGTCGAAGCGCGAAAGAAACGATTCGGATGAATCGAAGCACTTGACCCGGTAGTCCTTGCCTTCGAGCAACCATTGCAAGGAATCGCGCACCGCCTCGTCGTCATCGACGACGTAGACGGTGCCTTTTTTCGGAATCAGGCTCATGTCGTGAATGCGGGTTTGGGGGACGTGGACGCCTCAAGGCGAGATGAATCGACCGGCAAGGTAAACGAGAAGCAGCAGCCGACGGGTACTTCGCCATTGTAGAGGTTCTGGGCCCTGATTCTGCCCCGGTGCGACTCGATGATCGTGCGGCAAAGGCTCAGACCGATTCCCAGTCCTTCGGCCTTGGTCGAGAAGAACGCTTCATAGAGCCGCGGCAGCACGGCCTCCTTGATGCCCGGGCCCAGGTCGGTCACGCTGAATTCGATCACGCCGCCTTCCTCGGGCGTATGTTTGGGCACCACGCGCAATTCGATGCTGCGACGCGATGGCGGCAGGTCGGCCGAGTCGATCGCTTCGGCGGCATTCTTCAGCAGGTTCAGCAGCACCTGCTCGATCAGGATCGGATCGGCCATGAGTGGCGGCAGGCGTTGTGCCACGTAGGTGCGGATCGATACATTGCGGCGGCGCAGTTCGATGCCGGCGAGTTCGACCGCATCCTCGACGATATTGCCAGCGCGCGTGATCTGGCGCTGCGGCTCGCTGCGTTTGACGAAGGCGCGGATGCGGTGAATGATCTGGCCTGCCCGCTGCGCCTGCCGCGAGGTCTTTTCGAGCGCGGCGATCAGGTCGTCCTTTTCGATCGCGTCCTTGCGGACCCGCGTGATCATGCCGTTGCAATAGTTGGCAATTGCGGTCAACGGCTGATTCAGCTCGTGCGCCACCGAGGATGCCATCTCACCCATCGTGACCAGGCGGCTGGTCACCTGAGCTTTCTCGGCCTGATTGGCCGCCAGGGCCGCAGCGTTGCGCCGTGCCGTGATGTCGGTGGCAATCAGCATCTGGGCGAGCCGGCCGTCGGTCCATTGCAGATAACGTGCGCGCACTTCGAACCATTTGCTGAGGCTTTCGATCTGGACTTCGCGTGAGTCCGATCCCGCGTCGGTGATCTCCTGCGTCGGCAGACCGCCCAGATCGTCGACCTCGTCGTCGAAATGGCCGCGCATCGCGGTGCTGATCTCGCCGCCAGCCATCTGCAGGTGTCCGTCACCGTCGGCGCCGAACCACAGCCGGTACGAGCGGTTGGCAAACAGCAATTCCCCTTGCTGCACCGACATCACCGAGACCGCCGCATCGAGGCCTTCGAGAACGGTCGTGAAGCGCTCGTGTGATGCCGACAACTGGTCGCGTACCCGTTTGGCCTCGGTGATGTTCGTCATCGAGGTCATCCAGCCGGTCTGCACGCCCTTCGGATCGATCAACGGCGAGACATACATCCGCGAATCGAACATCGAGCCATCCTTGCGCATCACCTTGACCTCGATGCCGCCGGCCGGGCTGCGGCCTCTCAGTTCCTGCTGCACCAGCCGGTTGTTTTCTTCGTAGCGATCGGACGGCCAATATGGGAAGGGGGGCCGACGATCGATCAGTTCGGCTTCCGAGAAACCGGTCATCGCGCAGAAGGCCGGGTTCACGTAGGTGATGCAGCCGTCCATGTCCATCGCGCGCATGCCGGTCAACATCGAGTTTTCCATCGCGCGTCGGAAGTTCGCTTCCGACACGAGCGTCTCCTGCATCTGCAGGCGCCTGCGCATGTGGCGCCAGGTGCCAAGCAGCATCCACACCGTCAGAACGCTGAGTGCGGCGACCATCCAGAACAAGGTGTTGCTGATCAGCCCGATCGACGTTCGGTAGCCCCGTGCCTGCAGCGCAATGCCGTTGTTGGCGGGGGCCAGCGGCGACTGATAGACGATCGACGGACGGCGCGAACCGGGCGACTTCATCACCGTGCTGGCCAGGATGTTGCCGCGGTTGTCGATCAGATTGATGGTATGGCGTTGCGCCACTTCGGTGGGCACGTAGAAGCGCAGCAGGCTTTCGGTCGAATATTCGGCGATCAGATCACCGATGAAGCTGCCGTGGTCGATCAGCGGAATGTGCAGCTGCAGCACGGTAACGCCCAGATCGTTGGTGAAGGCAGCGGAATAGACCGGCTGCCGCAAGGTATTGGTGGCCAGGTAGGACGTCTCGGCCGGCGTCATCAGGTTGGCGTGGGGCATCGACTTGTCAAGGTCGCCAAGCGGGTTGCCCGAATCGAGGGCGAACAGCGGTGCGACATAGGCGCCCTGTCGTTCTCGATTGGCATTGATCCAGATCAGTCCGGTGACCTCCGGCCGTTCCTGTGTGAACGACGCCGCCTGCTGCGCGAAATTTTCGACGATCACCGAACCGGTGACGATCTCGCGGGCAATCCGGAACAGCTGTTCCTGATTCTCGATCAGCCGCAGGCGGATCTGCTGCTGCGCGATTTCGGTATCTCTTTGAA
>JBDTQC010000525.1:0-2830 GCA_039932405.1 Ideonella sp. | reverse complement strand
GAAAACCTGCGGCGCGCCGGGGTCTTCACCAACCGGCTGCAGCCGCAGAAGGCCGCTTCGAATTGCAGGCCTGCAGCGACTGCGGCACCGTGCAATACCCGCCGCGCGAGGCCTGCTGCAAATGCCTGTCCGCCGACTTGCGCTGGCGCTCGCAATCGGGCGCAGGCACCTTGATCAGCGAGACCACGCTGCATCACAGCAACGACCTGTTCTTCCGCGAGCGTCTGCCGTGGCGGCTGGGGCTGGTGCACCTCGATGCCGGGCCGACGCTGATGGTTCATTTGCATGGCGAAGTTGCGCACACACCGGGCAGGGTCCGGGTTGCGGCGCGGATCGACCGGGCAGGGCAGGCTGTACTGATCGGATTTCCGAGCGAGGGGAGTGAACACATGGCCGACGACAAGATGCTGCGCGAAATGACCAGCGATCCGAAATTCCGCAAGGTGCTGGTCACCGACGGCAAGACCGAAGTCGGTCAGGCGATCGTGCGGGCGCTGGTCAAGGCGGGTGCCGATATCGTGTGGGTCGGCCATGCGGAGCCGTGGAAGAAGCTGGGCGGTCTGGACGACATCGCTGCGCTGCCGCAAGTCACCCTGGTGCCGCTGGATCTGACCAACGCGCGATCGGTGACCGAATTGGCCGGCGAAATCGGCGACAAGGTCGATATCGTGATCAACAACGCCGAGGTCCATCGCAGTTTCGGGATCGCCGCACGGCGCGGTACCGATGTCGCCCGCGCCGAGATGGATGTCAATTACTTCGGCCTGCTGCGGCTGGCCCAGGAGTTCGGACCGGCCTTGAAGGGCCGTTCCGCTGATGGCCCTGTCAGTGCCACGGCGTGGGTCAACCTGCTGTCGATCTATGCCTTGGCCAACTTGCCATCGCAAGGCACCTTCAGTGCATCGAAGGCGGCCGCGTTTTCCTTGTCGCAGTGTCTGCGGGCCGAGATGCGTTCGGCCGGTATCCGCGTCATCAATGTCTTTCCGGGGCCGATCGACGACGAATGGAATCAACATGTCGAGCCGCCCAAGCTGGCGCCGGCGGCATTGGCCAGCGCCATCGTCAAGGCGCTGCGCGATGGCGTGGAAGATATCTATCCAGGCGATGTCGCGCAAGAGTGGCTCGAGCGCTGGCGCGACAACCCCAAGGTGCTGGAGCGCGAACTCGCGGCCGGCGCCAGTTGAATCACGAGATGCCCATGACCACGACCACCATTTCCACCGCCGACCTGCTGGGTGGCCTGGTCAGCGCGCTGTCGACCGGCCGCATTCGCGTGGTCGACCTGACGCAGACGCTGACACCCGAGTTTCCGCAAATCGCGCTGCCGCCCGAGATGGGCCAGTGCTGGCCGTTCCGGATCGAGGAGGTCTCGAAATACGATGAGCGCGGGCCGGCCTGGTACTGGAACAATTTCTCCTGCGGCGAACACACCGGCACGCATTTCGATGCGCCGATTCACTGGATCTCGGGCCGCGATCTGCCGAACAATTCGGTCGACACGATCGCCCCACAAAACTTCGTTGCACCGGCCTGCGTGATCGATTGCTCCGAGCAGAGCAAGGCAGATCACGATTACCTGTTGACGGTCGCCGACATCGAGGCCTTCGAAGCACGCCACGGTCGAATCCCGGCAGGCAGCTGGCTGCTGATGCGAACCGACTGGTCGAAGCGAAAGGACCCCGAGGCCTATCAGAATTTTGACGAGACCGGCCAGCACACGCCAGGCCCGAGCGCCGAAGCCGTCCGGTTTCTGGTCGAGCAGCGCGACGTGCTCGGCTTCGGCTCGGAGGCGATCGGCACCGATGCGGGTCAGGGTTTTCATTTGCGCCCGCCGTTGCCGTGCCACTATTTCATGCACGGCGCGGGACGCTATGGCCTGCAATGTCTGTGCAACCTCGACCTGCTGCCGCCAACCGGCGCAGTGCTGATCTGCCCGCCGCTGAAAATCCAACAAGGCAGCGGCAGCCCGCTGCGCGTGCTGGCGCTGGTGGAGTCACGAGCATGAATGCACCGCGCGTTGCCGCGGTAACTGGCGGCAGCGCCGGCATCGGCAAGGCCATCTGCCTGGATCTGCTCGACAAGGGCTACGAGGTGATCTCGCTGGCGCGTCGCAAGAGCGACATCGTCCACGTCAGCATGCACAGCATCGAAGTCGATCTGATGGATCGCGCCGCCACTGCCGCAGCGGTTACCGACCTGGCAGCACGCTTTCAGGTGACGACGGTCGTTCACAACGCCGGGGTCATCCGCCCGGCGCTGCTCGCCGACGTCAAGCTCGACGACCTCGACGCGCTGGTCGATCTGCACCTTGGTTGCGCCATCCAGTTGCTGCAGGCGGTGCTGCCTGCCATGCGTGCTCAAGGCTTTGGCCGCGTCGTGCTGTTGTCATCTCGTGCCGCGGTCGGCCTGGCCACGCGCACCAGCTATTCGGCCACCAAGGCGGGCATGCTGGGCATGGCGCGGACCTGGGCACTGGAACTTGCGCCCGAAGGCATCACCGTGAACGTCGTCGCGCCGGGCCCGATCCGCACCGACATGTTCTACGACGTGGTCGTGCGGGGCAGTGACAAGGAGCGGGCGCTGGCTGCGTCAGTGCCTGTCAAGCGATTGGGCGAGGCGGTGGATGTGGCGAAGGCGGTGGGGTTCTTTGTCGATGCCGACAATGGCTTTGTGACGGGGCAGGTGTTGTATGTGTGTGGCGGGACGAGTGTCGGGAGTCTTGTGCTTTGATCCGGTGATCGGGCGGTCGACGGATTGAGAGAGACCGAGGACGGTGGGTGGCCGGATGCCTACATGTCCTCCGACGCCTGCCTGAACGGCGGCGTCTCCT
>JBDTQC010000524.1:0-2830 GCA_039932405.1 Ideonella sp. | reverse complement strand
TCGGCAAGCGGGTCAGCGCCTGCGAAGCCGATCTCGAAGGTTTTGCCCATGATCTGCGCGAAATGCGGCTCGAAGCCGCAGCGCTGCCGGCGGGCGACATTCGCTGACGGCCGCCATGGCATTCGGTCGCCTCGAGCGCAGCAGCAGCGCATCCCCGATGAGCGAGATCAACATGACGCCGCTGATCGACGTCATGCTGGTGCTGCTGGTGATATTCATGATCACCGCGCCGCTGATGGTTTCCAGCCTGAAACTCGATCTGCCGAGCAGCGAAGGGGCAAAACCGGGCGAAACACCCGATTTCATCCAGGCGGCGATCGACTCGGCCGGCAAATGGTATCTGGCCGATGAGATCGTCGATCCAGCGACCTTGCGTCAGCGGATTGCCGAGATCGCGCGTCGCAAGCCGCAGACCGAGGTGCAGTTGCGCGCCGACAAGACCGCACCCTATGGGGAAGTCGCCGCGCTGATCGGCGAGGTCCAGCAAGGTGGTCTGACGCGAATCGCGCTGGTCGCCGAGCCGCCCGCTACACCGGCCAACTGACGCCATCGGTTCGACGGCGGGCGTCAGCGCCGACGCATCGCGCTTCCTATAATCTGCGCTCCCTCCCATCCCGCAGACGGCGCCGCGATGAGCCCAGAATTCAAACCGACCGAAATCGAGAAGGCGGCTCAGGCCGCGTGGTCAGCCGCAGACGCCTACCGCGTTCGCGAAGACGCGGTCGATGCCGATGGCCAGCCAAAGCCGAAGTTCTACGCCTGCTCGATGCTGCCTTACCCGAGCGGCAAGCTGCACATGGGCCATGTGCGCAACTACACGATCAACGACATGTTGACTCGCCAGTTGCGGATGAAGGGCAAAAACGTCTTGATGCCGATGGGCTGGGACGCCTTCGGCCTGCCTGCCGAAAACGCGGCGATGAAAAACAAGGTACCACCCGCCAAGTGGACCTACGACAACATCGCCCACATGAAGTCGCAGATGTTGGCGATGGGCCTGGCGATCGACTGGAGCCGCGAGATCGCGACCTGTTCGCCCGATTACTACCGCTGGAACCAGTGGCTGTTCCTGAAGATGCTCGAGGCCGGCATCGCCGAACGGCGCACCCAGGTCGTCAATTGGGATCCGGTCGACCAGACCGTTCTCGCCAACGAGCAGGTGATCGACGGCCGCGGCTGGCGCAGCGGCGCTGAAATCGAAAAGCGCGAGATCCCCGGCTACTACCTGAAGATCACGCAATACGCCGAGGAACTGCTCGGGCACGTGTTGCACCACCTGCCGGGCTGGCCCGAACGCGTCAAGCTGATGCAGGAAAACTGGATCGGCAAGAGCGAGGGTGTGCGGTTCGCTTTCACCCATTCGATCGCCGATGAGGCGGGCCACCTGATCCAGGACGGCAAGCTGCACGTCTTCACGACGCGCGCCGACACCATCATGGGAGTGACCTTCTGCGCGGTCGCGCCGGAACACCCGCTGGCAATGCACGCGGCGCAAACTCAGCCTGAGGTGGCCGCCTTCATCGACGAATGCAAGGCCGGCGGCACCACCGAGGCCGAGCTCGCCACGCAGGAGAAGAAGGGCGTGCGCACCGGCCTGATGGTGACGCATCCGCTGAGCCACGAAGAGATCGAAGTGTGGGTCGGCAACTATGTACTGATGAGTTACGGCGATGGCGCGGTGATGGGCGTGCCCGCGCACGATCAGCGCGATTTCGAATTCGCGAAAAAATACGACATTGCGATCACCCAGGTGATCCACATCGACGGCGAGCACTACGACTACGAGCAGTGGAACGACTGGTACGCCGACAAGCAGAACGGCGTGACCATCAATTCCGATCTGTACAGCGGCCTGCCATACGCCACCGCAGTCGACGTGATCGCGAAGGCCCTGCATGCCAAGGGGCTGGGCGACAAGAAGACGACCTGGCGTCTGCGTGACTGGGGCATCAGCCGCCAGCGCTACTGGGGCACGCCGATCCCGATCATCCATTGCGACGAACACGGCGCGGTGCCAGTGCCTGAGAGCGACCTGCCGGTGATCCTGCCGGAAGACCTGATCCCGGACGGCAGCGGCAACCCGCTGAACCACTGCGAGGCATTCCTGAATGTCGGCTGCCCGGTTTGCGGCAAGCCGTCGCGCCGTGAAACCGACACGATGGATACGTTTGTCGATTCGTCGTGGTATTTCATGCGCTACTGCAATGCGCAGCCACGCGCCGGCAAAGTCGACACCATGACCGATCCGCGGGTCGACTACTGGATGCCGATGGATCAGTACATCGGCGGCATCGAACATGCCATCCTGCACCTGCTGTATGCGCGCTTCTGGACCAAGGTGATGCGCGACCTGAAGCTGATCACGTTCGACGAACCGTTCGAGCGCCTGCTGACCCAGGGCATGGTGCTGAACGAGGCGTTTTCGCGCAGCCCTGACGGTGCCGGCAAGGATTACCACTGGGCTCACGACCTCGACATCACGCGCGACGAACACGCCCATGTGTTGGCGGCATCGCTGAAGTCGGACGGCCAGCCGGTCGACTACGAAGGCTGGACCACGATGTCCAAGTCGAAGAACAACGGTGTCGATCCGCAACAGCTGATCGAGCGGTTCGGCGCCGACACCGCGCGCCTGTTCGTGATGTTCGCGTCACCGCCGGAGCAGACACTCGAGTGGAATGATGCCGGCGTCGAAGGCGCGCACCGCTTCTTGCGCCGGGTCTGGAATTTCGCCGTCAGGCATGAAGCGGCTCTGCAGTCGGCCGGCGAGCCCGGCTCAGGCGACCTGCCTGCCGCGGCCAAGGCACTGCGCTTCGAAGTCCACACCGTG
>JBDTQC010000523.1:0-2831 GCA_039932405.1 Ideonella sp. | reverse complement strand
ACGATGTCGTCGTTGCTCCATACCCCGGCCAGCGTCAGTTCCACCAGGTGCGTCGAATGGGTGTGGATGACGCAATGCGCCTGCGGGTCGGCGGCGTAGATGCGCCTGTGCAGTGCGAGTGTCTTCGACGCCCGGTCGCCGCTGATCTGCAGGCCTTGCTCGTCGACGGTGGCCAAACGCACCGGATCCAGTGCGCCTAAGCAAGCATCGGTGGGCGTGATGACGAAGCCGCCATCAGGCAGCCGCACGCTGATGTTGCCCGCTTGGGCATGTACGTAGCCGCGTGCATAAAGCGACGCGCCGACGCTGCAGATCTCCTCACGAAGCGCAATGGTCACAGCTCCGCCCACCGTGAAGCCCGCTTCGAGATTTGTGCCCGGAATCTGCCCTGAACGTTCATATCCGCATTTCCAGCCTTGAAGAAGGCTTGGACATCAGCCATGGATACTCCGTCGCCAGCATCGATCCCGTTGGCCGCCATGAATTCAGCCAAGTGCACGACTGAAAAAATCTTCGGACCCGAAGTTTCCCGATTTGAGCGCGAGCCGCATACCAGGCACTTCAGCCCAGGTCCAGGGCACGCCGGGCGTGATCGGGGCACCGATGCGCAGTTGGGTCACCTGCAAGGCTTGCACGACGGCTCCGGATGTCTCGCCGCCCGCCACTACCATGCTGCGCACGCCAAGCCCGACCAGACCCAGCGCAATTTGGGAGAGACATCCCTCGACGAGCTGACTGGCGCGCTCGATGCCGAACCGCTGCTGGACCGCAAGCACCTCTTGCGGCGTCGATGTCGCGTAGATCAGCACCGGCCCGGCAGGCAGCTGTCTGCCGGCCCAGTCGAGTGCTTTGCGGCATTCGCCTGTCGCATCGTCTGCCAGTCGCAGCGCCTCGATTCGCAGCGCAGGTTTGCTTTGCGCAATCCAGTGCGCCACTTGTCCCTGGGTGGCTTGCGAACAGGATCCCGACAATACGGCTGCTCCACCTTGGACGACGGGCAGCTCGCTGACATTGTTGGCGAAGTCCGCCGCCAGGCCGATTGGATTCATTCCGAGGGCGAGGCCTGAGCCTGCAGTCACCAGCGGCAGGTCGCTGCACGCCGATGCCAGCGTGCGCAGATCCTCGTTGTTGATCGCGTCGGTCACTGCGTAACGCACGCCCTCGGCGCGCAGCATGGCCAACCGCTGGCGCACTGCGCTGGCTCCGGCTGCTACAACGGCGTGGTGAACCAGGCCGATCTTCTGGCCGGCCGGAACCTGCGGCTGCAACAACCGCGCGAGATTGGCGTCGATCATCGGCGTCAACGGATGGTTGCGCATGCCCGAATCAGACAGCAACTGGTCGCCGACGAACAGGTGGCCGGCATAGACGGTTCGACCGTTCTCCGGGAAAGCGGGGCAGACCACGGTGAGATCGGTATCGAGCGCTGTCATCAGAGCGTCCGCAACCGGCCCGATATTGCCTCGGGGCGTCGAATCGAAGGTGGAGCAATATTTGAAATAGAAGCGGTTGGCGCCAGCGTCGCGCAGCCAGTGAAGTGCTGCGAGCGACTGTGCGACGGCTTCGCCGACGGGCAGGGTGCGCGACTTGAGCGCGACCACCACCGCATCGGCCTCGGGTGCGGGGCCGCTTGGAACGCCGATCGTCTGCACGGTGCGCAGGCCGGCGCGGACCAGCATGCCGGCGACGTCGGTCGCGCCGGTGAAATCGTCAGCAATCACGCCGATCTGCATGGTGTCTCCGTTCGGACGTTCAGCTTACAACGGTGCGCCGCCCGCGCCGGCCGAGCAGCGGCGAAATGAAGCTCCATGCAAGCAACAGCAGGGCCGCAACGGTCAGCGTGCCGACCAGGCCATTGCTGAAGAAAACACCGAGCGAGCCATCAGACAACAGCATCGATTGACGGAACGCGTCCTCCGTCTTGTCGCCGAGCACCATTGCGAGGATCAACGGCGCGATCGGATAGTCGAGCTTCTTGAAGACGTAGCCGACGATGCCGAAGCCGAGCGCGAGATACACATCGAACATCTTGCCAGAGATGGTGTAGGCGCCGATCAGGCAAACGACGACGATCATCGGACCGATCACCGCAAACGGTGCACGCAGTATGGATGCGAACAACGGAATGGTCGCCAGCACCAGCACGATGGCGACGACGTTCGCCATGTACATCGAGGCGATCAGACCCCAGACGAAATCCTTCTGTTCGATGAACAGCATCGGTCCGGGCTGCAGACCCCAGATCATCAGCCCGCCCATCATCACCGCGGCGGTGGCCGAGCCCGGCACGCCGAGTGCCAGCATCGGAAGCAGTGCAGAAACACCGGCCGAATGGTCAGCCGCCTCGGGTGCGACAACGCCTTCCGGCTCGCCCTTGCCAAAATTTTCGCGCCGCTTCGAGAACCGCTTGGCGATGCCGTAGGACATGAACGACGCAGCGGTCGGGCCGCCGGGCGTGATGCCCATCCAGCAGCCGATCGCGGTCGAGCGCAGCAGCGCGATGCCGTGGCCCGGCATTTCCTTGAGTGTCTGCCAGATCACGCGCCAGCTCATGCGTGCATGCAGCCCTTTGAACTCGAGCCCCTCTTCGACCGTCACCAGCAACTCGCCGATGCCAAACAGTCCGACCACCGCGGCGAGGAAAGAGACGCCGCCAACCAGCACGTCCGAGCCATAGGTCAGCCGCAGCTCGCCCGACACCGTGTCGCTGCCGACGCCGGCAAGGGCCAGCCCGACCAGCAGCGCAGCCAGCGTCTTGAGCGGAGCGCCGCCGCCCATGCCGGCATAACTGCAGAAGGTGAGCAGGTAGACCGCGAAATATTCGGCTGGGC
>JBDTQC010000522.1:0-2831 GCA_039932405.1 Ideonella sp. | reverse complement strand
ACCACCGCAGCGGCCATCTGCGCGTAGGCGAACGACATGCTGCAGGTGATGCGCAACTGACCACGCAGTTCGCCGTCCGGGCTGCTGGTTTCATGCTCCACGTCCTCCATCAGCGACAACATCTGCTGGCTGCGGCGCAGGCAGTTTTCGCCGGCGTCGGTCAGCGTGACGCTGCGGGTCGTGCGCTGCAACAGGCGCGCGCCCAGCCACTGCTCGAGCGCCGCCACACAGCGGGTGACCATCGCGCGCGACAGGTCCAGCTTCTCGGCTGTGGCGCTGAAGCTGCCGCTGCCGGCCACTTCCACGAACACCCGCATGGCGGTCAATCTGTCCATGATTGTTTGAATATTGAAACAGTGAAGGGCAATTTTGCGCCTTTATCTGCACGAATTATGAAACTAGAGTGGACCTCAGCGCTGAAAAACACCTTCGCCCTGTCCCCCCTACTGGAGTTCACATGATCCGCAGCACCGTCATCGCCGCCACCCTGGCAATCACCTTCAGCTCGGCACACGCCGCACCGCCGCTGAGCATCAAGGTCTACAACGCCGATGCCAACAGCTTCAACGTCAACTCGACACTGATCTCGGGCGAAAAAGAGGCCATCGTCATCGATGCCGGCTTTACCCGCGCCGATGCGCTGCGCATCGCGGCCAATGTGCTGGACAGCGGCAAGCAGCTCACCACCATCTACGTAAGCCAGGCCGATCCCGACTACTACTTCGGCGTTGCAACACTGAAGGCGTTTTTTCCCCAGGCCGACGTGGTGACCACAAGCGCCGTGCTGGACAAGCTGGCCCCAAAGATGGCCGGCAAGCTGGCGTTCTGGGGCCCCAAGATGGGCGCCAACGCGCCGCGCGAGCCGGTGTTGCCGCGTGTGCTGGAGGGCACCACCTTGCAGCTGGAGGGTCAGACCATTGAAATCCGCGGCACCCAGGGCGTTTTGGCGCATCGCCCCTACACCTGGATTCCGTCGATCAAGGCGATCGTCGGCAACATCGGGGTTTTCGGCGATATGCATGTCTGGACCGCTGACACCCAGACGGTTGCGGAGCGCGCCGCCTGGGTGGCGCAACTGGACGACATGGCGGCGTTGAAGCCCGAGCTGGTGATACCTGGTCACATGCACGCCGGCACCCCGATGGATGCGACCGCGATCGCTTTCACCAAAGGCTACCTGCAGACTTTCGAAAAGAACCTGGCAGCCAGCAAGAACAGCGCAGAACTGATCAACGCCATGCAGCAGGCCTACCCGCAGGTCACTGACGGCGCCATGTCGCTGGACCTCGGCGCCAAGGTCAACAAGGGCGAGATGAAGTGGTAGGTGGCTGATGCCACGGCGCACCGCTCGCGATCAAGCCTCCGTACCGTCGGTGGACATCCGGTCGCGAGGTTCAGCGTGAAGCCCGGGCGCGGACCGGCGCCATCCCTGGGTCGACCACGTCGACCTCCGCCTGCCCTTGGCCCAGCGCGGCAAGCAGCGCGTCGAGCACGTCATAGGCTTGCTGCAGGGTTTCGATCCCCACACTGGCCTCGATGCTCGCATAGCGTTCTTCAATTGCCGGAATCATGCGGCGCCCGAGTTGGCGGCTGCGCGCTGTGACGGAGACCAGAACGCGTCGCTGGTCGTCGGCCATCCGCTTGCGCTCCACCAGTCCGCCTTCCTCCATGCGCAGCAGCACGCCGACGATGCTCGGGCTGGAGATCTGGCACAGCTCGCACAGCTGACGCGGCTCGCGCGGCCCGTGCATCAGCAACGCCCGGATGATTCGCCATTGCTGTTCTGTGACGCCGTTCTCGTTCAGGATGGGCCGGAACTGCGCCATCAGCGCTTCGCGCGCCTGCAACATCAATTGAGGCAGATTGCGGTGACGCAATGCGATCGACATGCTCTTCCCTCGCTGGGTTCTCGCCGGACGTCCATTGGCAGCACCAGGTGACGCATTGACTCATATCATAGTGAAGCTGGCCGCGCAGCACGTCAATGAGCGCAGGCAGCCGACAGCCCGGCCGCTCGCCCTTCACGATTCAGGGTAAATCCCGGTTCGAAGCTGTGGGAAATGCTTGACTTGCTCACATCTTAGCAAAATAATCACGCATATGTTAGCGAACTCGGATTCGGGTGAGCATCGCATTGCCGCCGCAGATGTCCGGTACTGCCAGTCCCTGCTGCACCTGAACGCCTGACGGCGGCAACGGAGAACTTTCGATGATCTTGATGCTGGAACAATCGCTTGCCCACCCGCAGGGGGAACCGCTGGCTACCGAGGCGCCGCTGGCGCACTGGCAGGCGTTGGCTTCGACCACCCGACACGGACAGGCCTTCCTGCCACCGACGCGCGGCACGGTCTACGGCACGCTGCTGAATCACCGCGATGCGCTCGCAGCGCTCGGCGACCAGATCAACGCCGCGCCGTACAAGGCACCGCCGAAGGCGCCGATCCTCTACATCAAACCGCGCAACACGGTGGTCGGACACCGCGTGCCCGTGGTCTTGCCCGGCGACGTGACCGAACTCGAGATCGGCGCCACGCTCGGCATCGTGATCGGGCGCACGGCCTGTCGCGTGAGCGAGGCGCAGGCGCTGGACTTCGTGGCGGGCTACACCATCGTCAACGACATCAGCGTGCCGCACGCATCGGTCTATCGGCCGTCGATGCGCTTCAAGTGCCATGACGGCTTCTGCCCGATCGGCCCGGCCATCGTCGCGCGATCACTGGTCGCCGATCCCGATGCCCTGGAAATCGTTGTCGCGATCGACGGCGCGACCGCGCAGCGCAGCAGCACCGCTGGCCTGGTTCGGCCGGTGGCGCGACTGATCGCCGACGTGA
>JBDTQC010000521.1:0-2833 GCA_039932405.1 Ideonella sp. | reverse complement strand
GTCGCCCGTAGCGATCTCAAGGACGTCATCACCGAGCAGGAGTTCGCCAACTCCGGCAACGTCGATGCCAACGACAAATCGGCAGCCAAGAACAACTGGGCCGGTGTGCTGGTGAACGGTTGCGTACGCGACAAGGCCGAGCTCGCTGCGGCCGCGGTAGGCATCTGCGCACTGGGCCTGAACCCGCTGCCGACCGACCGACGCAACGAAGGCCAGCGCGACGTGCCAGTGCAGATTCAGGGTGTCTGGATACGCCCGGGCGATCGCCTGGTGGCAGACGAGGACGGGGTGGTGGTGCAGCCGGCAAGCGGTGAGGGCTGAGCCCGGCCGGCACTCACCCCTCGAACAGCGCCAATACGCGATCCATCCCGCCTTCGACCACCGCAACCATCGCACGCTCGCGCACCGCGGGTTTGGCGTGAAATGCGATGCTGAGGCCGGCAGCGCCCAGCATCGCCAGGTCGTTGGCGCCGTCGCCAACGGCGATGGCCTGGCTCGGCGCGATGCCCATCTGATCGCAGACCTCGAGCAGCACGCGGCGCTTTTCCGCGCCGTCGACGATATCGCCCCACGGCTGATCAACCATCCGGCCGGTCAGCCGACCGTCGACGATCTCGAGCACATTCGACCGCGCGTAGTCGATCCCCAGGCGCTGGCGCACGCGTTCGCTGAAAAACGTGAATCCACCCGACGCCAGTAGAGTTTTCAGCCCCGCCTCCTGGCAGGCCTTGACGAAGATCTCGACACCTGGATTCAGGCGCAGGCGCTGCTCGTAGATGTCGTCCAGCGCCTCGGCTGCAATCCCTTCGAGCAGCCTGACGCGCTGGCGCAGACTTTCCTTGTAGTCGCTGATTTCGCCGCGCATCGCGGCTTCGGTGATGGCGGCGACCTCGGGCTTGCGATTCGCCGCAGCAGCGATTTCATCAACGCACTCGATGTTGATCAGCGTGGAGTCCATATCGAAGGCCACCAGCTTGAAGTCGCGCAAGCGCAGCGGCGCAATGACGCCGCGCAACAGCAGGCCGGGAAATGGTGACGTGGCCGTGGATTCGTTCATGGAGAAAGCGGTGAAGGTCGGGGCACAAGCGTTTCAGAATCGGCGCGCAGCGGTCTAAACTGCGGCCGAGCGATTATCGGTCGGTCACTCATCCACGCCGGAGACAAATCGATGGCAGGCGGCATTTTCGTCAGTTACCGTCGAGACGATGCGCGTCAGGCAGCGGGCCGTCTGGCCGACGACCTGGCCCAGCACTTCGGCACCGCCAGCATCTTTCGCGACATCGAAGGCATCGAGCTGGGTGTCGATTTTGTCGAGGCCCTGAATCGCGCGCTCGAGGCCTGCGTCGTGATGCTGGTGCTGATCGGGCCGCGCTGGCTCGACATCCGGGATGCCAAGGGCCAGCGCCGCCTGGACGACCCGAAAGACTGGATCCGCCAGGAAATTTCCACCGCGCTGAAGCGGGGTATCCGTGTCGTGCCGGTGCTGATCGACGGCACGCCATTGCCCGACGAGGAGGCCTTGCCCGAAGACCTGCAGCCATTGGTACGGCGCCAGGCGCTGGAGATCGCCGACAACCGCTGGCGTGGCGATATGCAACGGCTCGCCGAGACGCTCGCGCGGGTGCCGGGCGTGGAACTGAAGCGCACGGCAGCCGATTCGACAGCCGCGGCTCCGCCGCCGACGAATCCACCTCCGCTACCGGCGCAGACGGCCTCAGGCGGGGGCAAGCAGTGGCTGAAGATGGGCATCTACGGCCTGGTGGCGATCGGGATCGTCGGCTACCTTGCCGACCAGTTTGGCGCTGGTGAAGGCTCGCAGCCGTCGATGCCATCGTTTGCCCCGGCACAGGCACCGATGGCGGCGCCGGCGCAAGCGCCACTGGTGACACCGTCTCAAACGCCGTTGGTCAGCACGCCTGCACCGGCCGGCAATGCGCCGACCGTGCCGAATCTGGCCGGCATGTGGCGAACCCTGGATGGCGAGACCTATCAAGTCACGCAGCAGGGCAACCAGATCAATCTGACCGCATTCGCCAGTGGGCAGAACGTCGGCGGCGGTCGTGGCCAGATCGACGGCCAGCTGCTGCGCTTGACCATGACAATGGTGATCAACGGTGTGCCGCTCGCGGCTGCCAATTGCAACCTGCTGGGCACCCCCGACTTCAGTCGCTTCGCAGGCACCTGCGAGTCATCGAACGGGCCTTTCGCGGCACAGATGTTCCGCTGAACCCGGTGGGCTACGTCGTGGCGGTCTGTGGCACCGCCCGCGGCGGTCCGAGCGCGCGCAGCACCTCGCGAATCGCGTGCGCACGTTGCTTCGGGTCCGGCAAGGTCTGTTCGATTCGCAGCTTGTCGTTGCCGGCCAGCTTGATGTGGCGGTTTTTCTGCACCAGCTCGATGATCCGGATCGCCTCGATCGGCGGGTTCGGCTTGAACGTGATGGCCATCATGGCGGCCGAGGCGTCGATCTTGCTGACGCCATAGGGCTTGGCCAGCACGCGCAGCCGGTGCACGTCGAACAGGTTCTGCCCCTGCGCAGGCAGCTTGCCGAATCGATCGGTAATCTCTTCGAGCAGCGTGTCGATCTGCTCGTTCTTTTCAGCGCTGGCCAGCCGCTTGTACAGGCTCAGGCGTGTGTGCACATCGCCGCAATAGTCGTCCGGCAGCAGGGCCGGTGCGTGCAGGTTGATTTCGGTGGTGGCGCTGAACGGGCTCAACAGGTCGGGTTCATGGCCTGCCTTCAACGACCGCACCGCTTCGGCCAGCATCTCGTTGTACAGCTGGAAGCCGATCTCCATCATGTTGCCGCTCTGGTTCTCGCCCAGCACCTCGC
>JBDTQC010000520.1:0-2835 GCA_039932405.1 Ideonella sp. | reverse complement strand
CATCGAGGCCAAGAGCCGCGGCATCTACGAGGCCCCGGGGCTCGCGCTGCTCTTCATCGCCTACGAGCGTCTCGTCACCGGCATCCACAACGAAGACACCATCGAACAGTACCGCGACAGCGGCCGTCGGCTGGGCCGGCTGCTCTACCAGGGCCGCTGGTTCGATCCGCAAGCCATCATGCTGCGCGAGACGGCGCAGCGCTGGGTGGCGCGCGCGGTCACGGGCGAAGTGACGATAGAACTGCGGCGCGGCAACGACTACTCGTTGCTCGACACCGAATCACCCAACCTCACCTACCACCCCGACCGGCTGACGATGGAAAAAGGCGAATCCAGCTTCTCGCCCGCCGACCGCATCGGCCAGCTCACGATGCGCAACCTCGACATCGTCGACACGCGCGACAAGCTCGCGATCTACACCCAGGCGGGCCTGCTCTCGAGCACCCAAGGCGCCTCTCTCCCCCAACTCACAAACGACGATCCCAAGTAAGTCCAGGGACACCGTGCAACAGCCCTAGTCCCCACCGCCTCCACAGCCTCCTCCGCAGCCGCCATCGCTCGAGCTTCCATCTCCCGACGAGCCGTCGCTGCTCGACGTGTCGCTCCCGCCAAAGCTGCCGGCATCGCCGGAACCGCTCCCGGAATCCGAAAAACTCGAGCCGCAATGGGTGTCCGAACCGCCCTGCCGATCGATGTCCCGGCAGTCCGGCACATAGCTGAAGCCGCCCGGCACGCCGAACTTGACGTCGAGCGCAAAAAGCAGCGGCAGCCGGCTCGGCTTGCGCGGGTCGATGCTTTCTTCCTTGCAGGCCCAATACCAGCTTCGGCGCAACCCGTCGTTGCGGCGCGCGTCCCGGCCCAACACTTCGGCCGGGCTGTGGTGCAGGAGACCGCCGAAGGCCGCTTCGCACCAGCGCTGGTAGCCCTGCGTGTGCAAGATGAATTCGTGCCACGCCGCGTCGACCACCTTCGACGGCATCGCGACGAACTTGCGCTGGCTGCGCAGGTGAGCCATGAAAAACTGGCGCAGGCCGCGCAGCACCAGTTCGGCGTCGCGCTGGGCGAGTTGCGGGTAGGTGGCGCGCAGTTTCCCGATCAGGAAGTCGGGCAGGCTCGCCTCCCGGACGAACTGCCGACGCACGCTGTTTTCCCAAGCCTTCAACGCGCCCGACAACACCATCATGATGACCAGCACCGCGAACAACGTGCCGAGCCGGCGGTGCAACACCACCACCGTCATGGCCGCGAGCAGCCACAAAAAACGCCGCGACCACACGAGTGTGGAGATGCGGCGCCTGAAGTTGAGCTGAGGCAGGTCGATCACACGACCACCGGCTCCGGCTCCAGCCGGATGCCGAATCTTTCGTAGACGCTGGTCTGGATCGCCTTGGCCAGCGTCATGACCTCGCCACCCGTCACGGGATGGGCCTTGCCGCCGCGGTTCACCAGCACCAGCGCCTGCTTCTCGTAGACGCCGGCGTTGCCGACCGACTTGCCCTTCCAGCCGCAGGCGTCGATCAGCCAGCCGGCCGCCAGCTTCACGCTGCCGTCGGCCATCTTGTAATGCACGATGCCCGGCTCGCGCGCGATGATGTCGGTGCACTGCTCGGGCGTTACCGTGGGGTTCTTGAAGAAACTGCCGGCGTTGCCGATCACGCGCGGGTCGGGCAGCTTGGCAGCCCGGATGGCGCAGACCCAGTCGTACACCTGCTGCGCGTCCGGTTGGCGAATGCCGGTCTCGTTGATCTTGCGCTCCAGGTCCGCGTAACCCAGCACCGGCTTCCACGGCTTGGGCAGCCGCATGCGCACCCGCAGGATGAGGGCGCGGCCCGACAAACCGAAGTCGCCTTCGTGAGCCGCCTCGTGCTTGAACACCGAATCGCGGTAGCCAAAGGCGCATTGCGCGGCATCCAGCGTGAAAACGCGGCCGGTCTGCAGGTCCATCGCGTCCAGCGATTCAAAGCGGTCCTGCAACTCGACGCCGTAGGCGCCGATGTTCTGCACCGGCGAGGCGCCCACGCTGCCGGGGATCAGCGCCAGGTTTTCCAGGCCGGCAAAGCCCTGCTGCAGTGTCCAGCCGACCACGTCGTGCCAGTTCTCGCCGGCGCCGGCTTCGACGATGGCGGCCTTGGGGCCGTCTTCAATCACCCGGCGGCCCATCACCTCCACCTTCAGCACCACCGGCTTCACGTCGCCGGTCAGCACGATGTTGCTGCCGCCGCCCAGCACGAATTTGGGTTTGCCGGCCAGTTCCGGGTCGGCCAGCAGCTGCTGCAGGTCGGCCTCGCCATGCACGCGCACCAGCGTGCGGGCCTTGGCGACGATGCCAAAGCTGTTGTGCGCCTGCAAAGGCACGTTTTGCTCCACGATCATGGGAGAATTGTCGCATCAGCCCAACGAAATCCAGGAAGCCTTCATGCCGTCTTTTGACACAGTCTGCGAGCCGAACATGGTCGAGGTGAAAAACGCCGTCGAAAACGCTTCCAAGGAGATCGGCACGCGCTTCGACTTCAAGGGCACCTCGGCGGCGCTGGAGCTCAAGGACAAGGAAATAACGATGTTCGGCGATGCCGATTTCCAGCTCACGCAGGTGGAAGACATCCTCACCGGCAAGCTGACCAAGCGCAACGTGGACGTGCGCTACCTGGACAAGGGTGATGTGCAGAAGATGGGCGGCGATCGGGTCAAGCAGGTGCTGAAGGTGCGCAACGGCATCGAGACCGAGCAGGCCAAGAAGATCACCCGCCTCATCAAGGACAGCAAGCTGAAGGTGCAGGCCGCCATCCAGGGCGACGCGGTGCGCATCAACGGCGCCAAGCGCGACGACCTGCAGGC
>JBDTQC010000519.1:0-2844 GCA_039932405.1 Ideonella sp. | reverse complement strand
TCGAGGCGAAATCGCACGGTGACGGCATCGTTGCGCATGCACACGGCTTCGATGATCGACCGGCTGCCGAAGGCCTGCGAGGCGCTCTGATCTGCATCGCCCGTTCGAGTTTTCCAACCGCCGATGCGGACGAGTTCTATTGGGTCGATCTGATCGGACTGGCGGTCGGCAATCGCGAAGGCCAGGCGCTCGGCGTCGTGCTGGGTCTGATCGATACCGGGCCGCACGCGGTGCTGCGCATCTCCCGCGATGGCGCGCCGGTGGCGCCTGCAGACGAAATCCTGATCCCGTTTGTTGCCGCATACATCGATGGCGTCGACTTGAACGGTCGCCGGATCACGGTCGACTGGAGCCTCGACGACTGAGCGCTTGGGCAACACACGTGCGCTTCGACATCGTCACCCTGTTTCCTGAGTTGTTCGCGCCCCATCTGGCGCAGGGCATCACGCGGCGCGCCTTCGAGTCGCGTCAGGTCGATGTGCGTTTGTGGCAATTGCGCGAATTTGCCGACAACGCCTACCGACGCATCGACGACCGGCCCTACGGGGGTGGCCCCGGCATGTTGATGTTGGCCGAGCCACTCGAGCGGGCGATCGCCGCGATCAAGGCTGATCGTGCAGCGGCAGGCGCGCCGGCGGTGCCGATCGTCCACTTTTCACCGACCGGACGCCGGATCGATCAGGCGCTGATTCGCGAGTGGTCGAACGGGGCTGGTGCGATGCTGTTGTGCGGGCGCTATGAAGGCATCGATCAGCGCGTTCTCGATCGGCATATCGATATCGAACTGAGCCTGGGTGATTTCGTATTGTCTGGTGGCGAGTTGCCGGCGCTTGCCATGCTCGATGCTGTTGCTCGATTGCAGCCCGGCGTTCTCGGTGATGCGTTATCGCATCTGCAGGACAGTTTTTCAGATGGCCTGCTTGATTGCCCCCACTACAGCCGGCCCGAATGGCTGGCGGCGAGCAGCGAATTTGCGGCCGCCGCCGTACCGCCGGTGCTGATGAGCGGCAACCATGGCGAGATTGCGCGCTGGCGACGGCAGCAATCGCTGCTGCTCAGCGCGCAACGGCGACCCGATCTGATCGTCCATGCGCGAGCGCAAGGCCTGCTGGACGCCAGCGACGAGCATTTTCTGCAAGGGCTTGGGCTATAATCAAAGGCTTTTCGATCCTCTGCCAAGTAGAACAATCGCCAAGTGACTGCAGTGCCAGGCCATATCGGGCATCTAAACGCAGTGGCAAGACAAGCGGTGTTCGCGCCGGTAAACGGCGTTCCTATTCAAACCTCCAACAAGCTTGGGCAAGATCGTATTCGGAGTATGTCAATGGCAAATGCAGGAATCGCCAAGGGACTGGACCTGATCCAGACCCTCGAGCAGGAAGAAATGGCCCGCTTGAACCCCACCATCCCGACCTTCGCGCCGGGTGATACGGTGGTTGTCAGCGTCAAGGTCGTGGAAGGCACCCGCAAGCGGCTGCAGGCCTATGAAGGCGTTGTGATCGCCAAGCGCAACCGCGGGCTCAACAGCAGCTTCATCGTGCGCAAGATCTCGAGCGGCGAAGGCGTCGAGCGTACCTTCCAGTTGTACAGCCCGTTGATCGCCTCGATTGAAGTCAAGCGCCGCGGCGATGTGCGGCGTGCCAAGCTCTATTACCTGCGTGAGCGCAGCGGCAAGTCGGCGCGGATCAAGGAAAAGCTTTCCTGAAATTGTCCTGGCGCTCACCCTTTCGCATCGAGCGGGTTAAACGTCATTTCGAAGCCGCCGTCACGGCGGCTTCTTCAATTTTGCCGCCACCTGCGCGGCTTTGTCGCTCCGTTCGCAGTCATGGCGTTGATTTTCAGACCTGAGAATTTGCCGATCGCATCGATCGATGCGCATCTGCCGGCGGTCGCGGCCGACGAGCTGACGGCGCCCCGGATCGCGGCCCGGTTTCGCAGGCCGCCTGCTTGGGTACCCGAGATTGCGATCGAACGCCCATTCATCGAACGCGCGCCGACGCAAGCGGCAGTCCTCGTGCCGCTGGTGCAGCGCGACGAGTTGATGGTGCTGCTGACGTGCCGCGCCGATCACTTGCACGATCACCCGGGCCAGGTGAGTTTTCCCGGTGGACGGGTCGATCCGGGCGACAGCGATGTGGTTGCAACTGCCTTGCGGGAATCGCTCGAAGAAATTGGCCTGCATTCGCGTCACGTGGACATCCTCGGCCAGCTGCCGACCTATACCACCGGGACCGGGTTTGTGGTCACGCCGGTTGTCGGCCTGGTCGAACCCGGCTTCACGTTGGCAATGGACGCGCTCGAGGTGGCCGACGCGTTCGAGGTGCCGCTGTCGTTCCTGATGTCGCCTGCGCACCATCGCTGGCATGAGGTCGAACATGAAGGCGTGCGCCGGCAGTTCCTGTCGATGCCGTGGGAAGGGCCTGGCAGCGATGGACATTCGCGGCAGTTTTTCATCTGGGGCGCAACGGCCGCCATGCTGCGCAATTTCTACCGCTTCCTCAGCGCGTGAAACCCGAGCCGGCGCGGCTATGATTGCCGGGCATGAGCTTCTTTTCCGTCCTGCTGGCGCTGCTGCTCGAACAGCTCAAGCCGCTGCCGCGTGGCAACCCGGTGCATGATGGATTGACAGCGTGGATGCGCTGGACGGCGCGCAATTTCGACGCCGGCAAGCCGCATCACGCGGGCATCGTCTGGGCGATCACGGTCATCGTGCCGGCCCTGCTGGTCTTTGCGATCCACTTGATGATCGCCCGCTTCAGTCTGTTACTGGCGCTGTGCTGGTCGGTGGCGGTCTTGTACATGACGCTGGGGTTTCGCCAGTTCAGCCACTATTTCACCGACATC
>JBDTQC010000518.1:0-2844 GCA_039932405.1 Ideonella sp. | reverse complement strand
GCCAGACCTGCGGATCGAGATCCCAGGTGGTGCCATTGCCGCCGGTGATGCCGGCGTTGTTGACCAGGATGTCGATCCGACCCTGCACCTTGACGGTTGATGCGGTCGCGGCTGCGACATCGGCATCGTCGGTCAGCTCGACGCGCACGCTGCTGACTTCGCCAAGCTTGCCCAGCGCCGGTCTGGCCTCGTTCAGCCTGGCATCGTCGATGTCCCACAACACCACTTTTGCGCCCGATCGGAGCAGCCGCTCGCTGATCGCATAGCCGATGCCTTGTGCGCCGCCGGTGACCACCGCCACACGGTCTTTCAGGTCGATCTGGTTCATGGCTGGAGTCCTTTCAGGGCGTCGGGTGTGGATGCGCAATCGTCGATGTATTTGCGAATGATCTCGGCAAAATCACGTTCGGGCAGCAAGCCCAGGCCGGCTGCCCGATGGCCGCTGGCGCCGCTCGGCCAGTTGGCAACGATGCCGGCGATGCGCTCGTCGCGGACGAATTGAACCCGCGCCCGCACCGCCGGACCGGCGACGGCCTCCAGCGCATCGAGCATCTGCTGCACGGTCACGTTCAGCGCGGGCAGATTCAGCGCGCTTCGGCCGAGAAAGGCCTCGCGGCTCGCTTCGAACACCGCGATCAGGCCATCGACCGCAGCCTGCGGTGACGCCACCGGATGCGACACGTCGGGCGAGACCGGGCAGATCGCGGGCTGGCCGGCCAGCGGCTCGCGGATGATGCTGCTGAAGAATGACGACGCGGCGCCGTTCGGCCGGCCCGGTCGCACCGTCACCGTCATCAGCCGCGCGGCGCGGCCGTCGATGTAGCCCTTGCGGGTGTAGTCGGCGATCAGGTGCTCGCAGATCAGCTTGTGGGTGCCGTACGAGGTTTGCGGCATCGGCAAGGTGTCGTCGGCAACGATGGCCGGAAGGGGAACGGCCGGGTCGGGGCCGAACACGGCGACTGAACTGGAGAACACGAGACGCGGCACATTGCCGGCGCGGCGCACCGCGTCGAGCAGGGCACGGGTCGAGTCGAGGTTGGAGCGCAATCCGAGTTCGAAATCGAGCTCGCATTCACCCGATACCGCCGAGGCTAGGTGAAAGATGCCATCGAAGCGCTGCGCGCCAAGCGCCTCGCATTGCTCGAGCAGCGGGCCGCATCGCATCTCGACACGCGGGTCGGACGTGAGCGCGGCGGGCGCGGCGACCTGATCGGCCAGCACCAACTGTTCGATCGGCTGGCCACCGAGCTGGCCGCGTTGCAGCAGGCTGCGCGCCAGTCGGGCGCCGACAAATCCGCCGCCTCCGGTAATCAGCAGTTTCATGGTGTGCTCCGATGACTGGGGTTGATGTGAGGTTGTCTTCAAACGCCCGCCGGCTTGCGGGCGCGTCGGCTTGTCGGCGGGCCGGGCAACGGCTTGGCGGGGGCAACCACCGAAGGCAGCTTGCGCCGCGAGCCCAGCACCTTGGCGATATCTTCCGCGGCGCTGTCGATCAGATCCAGGCAGGACTGTTCGGCATTGTCCGGCGACCCCGCAATCACGGCGTCCAGGATGGCCCGGTGCAGCGGCAGCGAGTTCGCGGCAACGTGCGGGCGCGAGGTCGAAATCTCGAAACTGGTGCGCAACAGCGCGCTCAATGCCTGGCTCATCAACACCAGCATCCGGTTGTGGCTGGCGCGCAGCAGGGCCTGGTGAAAACGAAGGTCGGGGGTGACATAGTCACCGCCTTCGTCGATCGCCCGCTTCATGCCGGCGAATGCTGCTTCGAGTTCGTCGATGTCGGTGGCAGTTGCTCGCTGGGCAGCCAGGCGCACGGCTGCAGGCTCGACCACGCGCCGCAGCTCCTGCAGATCGCGCAGGAACTCGCGCGTCAGGCCGACCCTCGTCTGCCAGGCCACCACCTGCGGGTCGAACCAGTTCCATCGGGCCTCGGGCAAGACCCGTGTTCCCACTTTCGGACCGGTGATCAGCAGACCCTTCGCGACCAGCGACTTGACCGCTTCGCGCACCACCGTGCGGCTGACCGCATATTCGCTGCACAGCAGCGGTTCGGGCGGCAAGGTATGCCCGACAGCGTGGCGTCCGGCAACGATGGCCTCGCCCAGACGCTCGAGGGTCTGGCCCAACACGCTGCGCGTGGCCGGCACGGTCACATTCAGCCACGCACGAACAGCGTCACCAGCGGATCGGGGCCCGCCTGGCGACTCCAGTGGCCGTGGACGGTCGGATCGAACGCGGCCCCTTCGGGCAGCAGGTCTGCCGAGTGGAAATGCCGACCCGGGCCGAATATCCGGCTGCTGCCGTCCTGCAGTCCGATCTCCATCTGGCCTTCGAGGATGAACACCCACTGCGGGCTGTCGGTGCAGTGGAACTCGCTGCGAAAGCCGACCGGGCTGCGCCGCAACTGATAACCATCACTGGGCATCAGCGCCGACAGCATCGCCTGCGGCTTGCCTTCGTCCAGTGCGATGGCCTCTTCGCGAAAGCGGGCGCGCCCATCCGCATCGGTAAACAGGATGACCTTGCTGAAAGTTTCCATCGTCGGCTCCGGCAGGTCAGGCACCCGACTGGCATTCGGGAACTGGTGTCAGCACCGGTTTGCCGGAGAAGTGTGCGTCCAGGTTGGCAAATGCCAGATCGGCCATCGCCTGGCGCGTCTGGCTGGTCGAACTGCCGATGTGCGGGGCGAGCACCACGTGAGGCATCGCTCGCAGGCGCTCGGGCACCTTCGGTTCGGCCTCGAAGACATCGAGCCCGGCGCCGGCGATGACGCCGCGCTCCAGTGCGTCGATCAGTGCTGCTTCGTCGACCACCGAGCCACGTGCGACGTTGATCAGGATGCCT
>JBDTQC010000517.1:0-2846 GCA_039932405.1 Ideonella sp. | reverse complement strand
AGGAGCGGCTGGACTGCGCAGTGTAACGGCTACGGCGCGTCGGCTGCAATGCGATGCGATGGTGTGCGCGATGTCCGCTGCCGAGGTCACCAAGCTGACCGTGATGGGCAAGTTCGACATGTCCGCACCGGCCACAGGCGCGATGGGTTTTCTGAAGCGCCTGCGCCAGAAGCCCGAAGCGAAAGCCGAACAAAGTGGCGCACGCGCCAGCGCTGGTGCGCAGCAGATGAAGATGCTGCGCCGCTTGCCGAAGATCCTGCGCTTCATTCCCGGCACGGCGCAGGACGTGCGCGCTTATTTCCTGACGCTGCAATATTGGCTGGCAGGCTCGCAGGAGAACATCGCCCACATGGTCCACTTCCTGGTGGATCGCTATGCAGGCGGTGCGCGCCAGCACCTGCGCGGAACAGCGAAGACACACGAGCCGGTCGATTACCCGGAGATTGGCGTCTACCACCCGAAGATGACGCACAAGAGCGCGGTCGGCAAGATGGCCTGCAGTGCCGATGCCTTGCCCCGCTTCGCCACCAGCGGCAAACGCGGCACCGTCGGCCTGCTGCTGATGCGCTCGTACCTGCTGGCGAGCAATGCCGATCATTACAACGGCGTGATCACGGCGCTGGAGGCACGTGGCCTGCGCGTGATTCCGGCTTTCGCGACCGGCCTCGACCAGCGCCCGGCGATCGACCAGTTCTTCTTCGAAGAAGGCCGCCCGACCATCGACGCGCTGGTGTCGCTGACCGGCTTTTCGCTGGTTGGTGGCCCGGCTTACAACGACGCCCGCGCGGCCGAAGATATCCTCGCCAAGCTCGACGTGCCTTATCTGGCCGTCACACCGGTCGAGTTTCAGACCCTCGACCAGTGGGGCGGATCGCAACGCGGCCTGTTGCCGGTCGAGTCGACGATGATGGTCGCAATCCCCGAGCTCGACGGTGCCACCGGCTCGATGGTTTTCGGCGGTCGCGGCAGCTCGCGCCACATCGCCTGCACCGGTTGCTCGCATGGCTGCAAATTCGAGAATGTCGCCGAATCGCACGACATGCACAGCTGCATCGAGCGTGCCGATGCACTGGCCGCCAGGGTCGGCAAGCTGGTCGATCTGCGGCGCTCGGTGCGGGCCGAACGCAAGGTGGCTGCGGTTGTCTTCAATTTCCCGCCGAATGCCGGCGCCACCGGCACCGCGGCCTTCCTGTCGGTCTTCGAGTCGCTGTTCAACGTGATGAAGGCGATGGCCCGCGAGGGCTACACCATCGAGTTGCCGGACAGCGTCGATGCGCTGCGCGAAAGCATCATCACCGGCAACGCGCAACGCATGGGTGCAATCGCCAATGTGCATGCACGCGTTTCCGCCGACGACCATGTGCGACGCGAAAAGCACCTGAAGGAAATCGAAGCCCAGTGGGGGCCGGCGCCAGGCAAGCAGCAGAGCGACGGCAGCAGCATCTTCATCCTCGGCGAACGCTTCGGCAACCTGTTCGTCGGCATCCAGCCGGCGTTCGGTTACGAAGGTGATCCGATGCGCCTGCTGTTCGAGCAGGGCTTCGCACCAACCCATGCGTTCAGTGCCTTCTACCGCTGGCTGCGCGAAGATTTCGCGGCCAACGCCGTGCTGCATTTCGGCACCCATGGCGCGCTCGAATTCATGCCAGGCAAGCAAAGCGGCATGTCGGCCACCTGCTGGCCTGACCGGCTGATCGGTGACCTGCCGAACCTGTATCTCTACGCATCGAACAACCCGTCCGAAGGCACGATAGCCAAACGCCGCGCCGCCGCCACGCTGATCAGCTACCTGACGCCGCCGGTCGCACAGGCCGGCCTCTACCGCGGGCTGGTGGATTTGAAGGAGATGGTCGAGCGCTGCCGTGGTCTCGAACCCGAAGCGCTCGTCGAGCGCAGCGAGCTCGGCGTGATGATCCAGGCCCAGGCGGCCGAGCTCGAATTGACCGAGGCCGAACCGGCTTGGGGTGCCGACGCCGACACGCGCATCGCCAAGCTCGCCGAGGATTTGCTCGAGGTCGAGTACACGCTGATCCCGCACGGACTTCACATCGTCGGCCAGGCGCCCAGCGCTGCCGAGCGGGTCGACCTGCTGCTGTCGTGTGCCGATGCCTCGCACGGCGTGATGCTCGAGCGCGGGCTGGTCGAGGCGCTCGTGGCAGGCCAGGCACCGCACCACGCCGAGGCGTCGACACAGGCCGTGCTGAGCTCGCTCGCCGCCATCGACAAGCTGATGGCCGAAGACCACGAAATCGACGGTGTGCTGCGCGCGCTCGACGGCCGCTTCCTGCGCCCGGCCCCCGGCGGCGATCTGCTGCGCACACCAGCCATCCTGCCCACCGGGCGCAACCTGCACGGCTTCGATCCGTTTCGCATCCCCAGCGCCTACGCGGTGAAGGATGGTGCGCGCCAGGCGGACCGTCTGCTTGCCAAGCACATGGGCGACGGCCATGCCTTCCCCGAGTCGATTGCGATGGTGCTGTGGGGCACCGACAACCTGAAGAGTGAAGGTGGCCCGATTGCTCAAGTGCTGGCGCTGATGGGTGCCAAGCCGCGATTCGACAGCTACGGCAGGCTCGCCGGTGCCG
This sequence comes from Ideonella sp., assembly GCA_039932405.1. GTDB lineage: Bacteria > Pseudomonadota > Gammaproteobacteria > Burkholderiales > Burkholderiaceae_C > Ideonella_A. The sequence goes on along the minus strand of JBDTQC010000517.1, from coordinate 261 downwards.
AATTGATTCCGCTGCAGCAACTGGGCCGCCCACGCATCGACGTGGTCATCACGCTGTCCGGCATCTTCCGCGACCTGCTGCCGCTGCAGATCAAGCTGCTGGCCGAGGCCGCCTTCATGGCCGCCAGCGCCGACGAGCCGTTGGCGCAGAACTTCATTCGGCAACACGCGCTGGCCTACATGGATGCGCACGGTGGCGACCTCGAAACCGCCTCGCTGCGTGTCTTCGGCAATGCCGAAGGCGCTTACGGCGCCAACGTCA
>JBDTQC010000516.1:0-2855 GCA_039932405.1 Ideonella sp. | reverse complement strand
CAGGCGCTGGATGCAATCGAACCCGATCCGGTGGCGCTGATGCACCCGATCGACATGCAACGCATCGGCGTCAGACCAGGCGAGGTGGTCACGCTTGAATCGCGTCGCGGCGAGGTCGCGATGTATGCGCGCGCCGACGAAGGCTCGCCGCCGGGTACGGTCTTCGTGCCGTTCTGCTATGCCGAGGCGGCGATCAACCGCTTGACCAATCCCAAGCTTGATCCGTTCGGCAAGATTCCGGAATTCAAGTTCTGCGCGGTTCGCGCCGTGGCCGGCGGTCAGGTGAAAGAGGGCCTGGTCGGCGCCAATTGAGCGGCGCGCGCAAGCCAATCGTTGCCAAGCTCTCTCGCTGTCTGCGGCTGTCTGCGGCTGTCTGCGGCCGTCTGATGCGAACTGGCGTTGCCTGGCGTTGCCTGGCGATGCAGCCGGGCAACGATTCTCGCCCGCTGATTTGGCGCGTCCGGCCGTTTCGGTTAGGGTGTCGCCCATGACGACCTACGTCGCGCTTTCGTCGCCTTTTCGATCCGCTCGGATGGTCGACGGCGCCAGAGCAATCCGCTTGCTGACGGTGGTTGGCATGGCCGTCTTGTTGGTGGCTTGCGCCAGCAGTGGCAGCCGGCGATCGGCTTCGGCACGGCCGGGTGCTGCGCCGTCATGGGAGACTGACGGGCCAGGCCTGTCGCCGCCGGCCGATCTGGCGAGCATTCCGGATGCCGAACCCAGCATCGAACCGATGCGCAGCGGGGCGATGCGTCCCTATGAAGTGCAGGGCCGCACCTACACGCCGATCACCGAAGACGTGCCGCTTGCCGAGCGTGGTCTGGCATCCTGGTATGGGCGCAAATTCCAGGGTCGGGCCACCGCGAGCGGCGAGCGCTACGACATGTATGCGATGACCGCCGCCCACCCGACGCTGCCGTTGCCAAGTTATGTGCGGGTGCGCAACCCGGCCAACCAACGCGAGGTGATCGTCCGCATCAACGACCGCGGCCCCTTCCATCCTGGCCGAATCATCGACCTGAGTTACACGGCGGCCTGGAAACTCGATCTGTTGCGTGGTGTTGCGCCGGTCGAGATCGAACGCATCACGAACCGCGAGATCCTGGCTGGCAGTTGGCGGCGCGGCACACAGTCCACGCTGATTGCCTCACGTGGAACGACGCGCGCTGCACCGATCGCCAGCGCTGCTGCAATTTCCGCGCCGACGAATCTTGCCCAACCGATGCCCGTACCCATCGCTGCACCGAGCGCCAAATCGATCACCGCACCGATCAGTGCACCGATCACCGCACCCGCTGCCGCTCCGATCGTCGCACCCGCCACAGCGCAGGTGCCGGTCGTCGTCGCCGCGTTGCCGCCCTCTGTTACGACCCAGTCGACGCCGATGACCGCTGGCGAGTCATCCGGCTACTGGGTGCAGCTCGGCGCGTTCAGATACCGCGACGGTGCCGAGAGTTTTCAGCGCCAGGTGGTGGCCGACCTCGCCTGGATCGCCCCGGCACTGTCGGTGCGCAGTGACGCCCAACTGCACCGTTTGCAAGCCGGCCCCTACGCCGAGCGCGACCAGGCCACCGATGTGGCGCAGCGCCTGCGTGAATCGCTGCAGCTGGTGCCGGTGATCGTCGAACGGCGTTGAGCCGGTTCGGCCCCGAAGCCCTCGATCAGGAACCGATCACCTGGCAGCTGCTCGAGCCGACCAGCAGGTGTCGCACTTGCTGCGAGAGGGATCCGAACAACTTGCCGGCCAGGCTTGATGCGGCGTCCTGCCCTATCACGATCCGGTCGCAGGCGAGTTCACGCGCCGTGCTGGCAATCGTCTCGGCGCTGCGGCCGATTCGCACGCTGCACTTGAACGGCACGTTGTGGCGCTCGAGCAGGTCCTTGGCCGGGGCGAGGTCCTCGGCGCCGGCGCGCAATCGCAATTCGTCCAGTTCGCCGGATTCGAAGAACATGGCCACATGGCCGTTGACCGGCGGCTGCACATTCAGCAGATGCACGGTGACCGGCTCCTGGGCATAGATCCGCACGGTCTCTGCTACCGCTGCCGCCATCCTGGCAGGGTTGGCCGCGTCGACGGGGACGAGGATTTGTCGCATGGCGGCTCGCTTGGGTTCAGCCTGCGGCCTGCGGGGCGTCGCTTCTTGCCTGGACAGAGCGTGCCAGCAGCCACTTGCCGATCACCACCACCAGCACCGCGCCGACTGCGGGTGCCATCAGATGGATCGTGTGATGGCTCGCCATCCAACCCGCTGTGGCCGGGTCTGAAACGGCCATTTCACCGGCCACCCAGCCGAGCAGCCCGGCGCCGATGGTGACGATCACCGGGAAGCGGCCCATCAGCTTCAGGATCATCGTGCTGCCATAGATGATCAGCGGAATGCTGATCACGAGGCCGAGTACCAGCAGCGGGACATTGCCCTTCGCGGCGGCGGCGACGCCGATCACGTTGTCCAGGCTCATCACGAGGTCGGCAACGATGATGGTCTTGATTGCGCCGGCCAGGTTGGAATGGGCTTCCATGTCGCCTTCACCGTCGTCGCCCTTCAGCAGGCCCACGCCGATCCACAGCAGCAGCGCCGCGCCGACCAGCTTCAGATAAGGTTGCGATAGCAGCATCACCGCGAAGAAGGTCAGCACCAGGCGCAGCACGATCGCGCCGATGCTGCCGAAGATGATCGCCTTCTTCTGCTGCTGCGGTGGCAGGGAACGGCTTGCCAGCGCAATGACAACTGCGTTATCACCGCTCAGCACGATGTTGATCATGATGATCTGGAGCAGGGCGATCCAGAACTCGGGGCTGGCGAAAGACATCGTGAATCCTCAAGGCAACGGGAGCCGTCTGTCGGCTCCGATGC
>JBDTQC010000515.1:0-2860 GCA_039932405.1 Ideonella sp. | reverse complement strand
GATGCCGTCAGCGGCAACTCGGCAACGAAAGCCACGTAGCCCGGTGCCTTGAAATAGGCCAGCTGATCGAGCGCCAGCTGGACAATGCCGCGCGCCAGCTCAGTGCGTTGCTGAGCGGCGAGTTCGCCGTGCGTGACGATGCACGCCAGAACTTCGTCACCACGCAGCGTATCAGGCGTTGCAGCGACACCCGACGCCTTGACGGCCGGATGCTGGTTCAGCACGCTTTCGACCTCGACGGCGGAAATGTTCTCGCCGCTGCGCCGGATCACGTTTTTCTTGCGATCGATGAAAAAGAGGTTGCCCTCGGCATCACGGCGCACCATGTCGCCGGTATGAAACCAACCGCCGGCCCAGGCTTCGCTGGTCGCTGCCGCGTCGTTCAGATAGTCGGTGAAAAAATGTCGCCGCGGATCGGCGCCGGCCGAGCGCACCAGCAGTTCGCCCGGCGCGCCGTCCGACACGTCAGCGCCCGCCTCGTCGATCAATCGCAACTCGACGAAGTTTTCGGCGCGACCGAAACAGCTGGTACCGACATGGCGAGGCTCGTGGTTCGCCATCACGCAGGCGGCGGCGCCGGTTTCCGTCATCGCCCAGGCCTCGACCAACGGGAAGCCGAAGCGCGCCTCGAACGGCGCGTGGTTCTTGCGATCCACTCCGGCGCCGAATCCCCAGCGCACCCCGTGCTGCCGGTCGCTCGGCGACGGCTGAGCCGCCAGCAGCAGCGCCGGCATCACACCCAGGTAGTGAACGATGGTCGCGCCGGATTCACGCACGCTGTGCCACCAGGTCTTGGGATGGAAGCGATCGAGCTGGACCAGACAGCCGCCGGCAGTCAACACGACCATCGTCGAGAACGCCATTGCGTTGACATGGTTCAGCGGCAACGGGGTGATGATGCGTTCGGCATCGCGACGCACCTGGCAGACGCCGTCCAGACTGGCATACCAGCGTCCGGCTTGCAAAAAATAGTCGTTGTCGAGCCGGCAGCCTTTGGGCCGCCCGGTGGTTCCAGATGTGTACAGCAAGGCGCATTCAGTCTGGCCATCGGGGATTGCTTGTCGCCCGGCATCAACAGCTTGCGCCGGTGCAAATTGCTGCGTGCCCGCCTCAGCGATTGCAACCGAACGGCCGGCCAACCGAGCCGCGGCCTGCAGATCCTCGCAACGCCCGGGCAGACAGATCACCAGCGAAATCCCGCTGTGTCCGATCAGATAGGTCAGTTCGGCCGAGCGCATCTCGGCGTTGATCGGCACGACGCTGACACCCAGCGCATTCAAGGCGAACCAGTGAAACAGAAACGCCGGCCGGTTTTCCAGCAGCAGACCGACCCGATGCCCGATGCCGTAACCCGCTGTTGCGTAGGCAGCACACAAGCGCTCGACCTGGATCTCGGCTTCGCCCCAGCTGATTTCGCCCGCCGCAATGCCATAGGCCTGCGCAGTGATCGCTTCAGTACACAGAAATGGCGCCGTCGGCGTGCGCCGTGCGGTGGTCAAAAAGGCCTGATGAACGGTCGACATCATAGGGTCGGGTTGCCGTCAAGACTTCAGATGAACAATTGCACCGCCGGCAACGCGGCATCGCAGTTGAGCAGATTGACGCGCTTGAGCTTCATTCGCAGGCTGCCGCCGTGCACGCTCAGGTGGTGGAGAAAACTGCCGACCAGAAACAGCATTTCATCGCCCTGTGCCTCGGTGTAGTGGAATTCGGTGCGCGTCACAAAGTGATTCGATGCGGGATCGAAGGTCTCCACCGTCGGCACCTGCAGCAGATGGTGCGAGCGACTGGGCGGCTGCTGCGAAAAGGCGCGCGGGCTGGCGAAGCGCTCGATGCGCAGATCGCGCAGCAGCTTGTCCTCGTACATGTGCGAAGTGTGCTGAATGCCATCGGTCTGATCGGGTGCGAGCGGCACCCAGTAGATGCCATCGTCGGTGAACAGCGCATTCCAGGCGTCGTAGTACCTGGCGTCAAGCAGACGACATTCACGCACGACGAAATCGATCAGGTCCTGGTGGGTGATGGCACTCATGGTGTGTGGCGCCTCACAACGGGCCGGTCATGTAGCGTGCCCAGGCACGGTACTGGTTGCGCATCGAAATCTCGCTGGTGCCGTTGGTCGTGACATCCTTCTGGCCGACTTCGTCCGGATCGAAATTGCGGTGCAGGCTGATCCACTCGTTGCCGCTGGCATGCAGCCCGGCCTGGATGCCGCGGTAAGCATGCAGATCATCATGGCCAACGACCGAGAACGGTGAATTGATCAGGCGGTTGTACATCGTCGTTCGGTGCAGCAACTCGGGCGGCGCACCCTTCAAGCGGAATGTCCAGCTCTCCACCAGCGTCCGGTCGACCGCCAACGGCTTGACGACCCGGATCGACTGGATCGCGCCCTTGATGGTCAGGTTCGGGTAGTAGACCGTGTTGTGGCGCGCCAGTCCGAGGATCTCGGCCTTGCGCTGCGCGCCGTAAGCCGCATCCATGGCCGCTTCGTATTCGGCAATGGCGGAGTATTTGCTGTGGATGCTGAAGTGAACGCCCGAAAAGCTGTGTCCATTGTCGAACACGCGAACCCCCATGTCGTCGAAAAACCGGTAGTCGGACATGAACGGAGCAAATTGCTCGATCGCCATCGGTTTCGCCTCGTCGGCCGGCTTGCCAGCCCACATCTTCTTGGCCGTGCCGGCCGACGATTCGTGCACCACCATCGGGTGCATGGTGTCGTTCAGGTTCTCGACGAACATCTTCCAGTTGCACTGGTGGATATAGCGCAGGCATCCGCCGGCGATTTCAAGTTTTCCTTCAGGCGAGCGATCCGCCATGTTGTCGATCGAGCTCAACGAGTCACCGAAATAGGCTT
>JBDTQC010000514.1:0-2887 GCA_039932405.1 Ideonella sp. | reverse complement strand
CCGGAATGCCGATGGCGCGCTGCACGATGCCGGAATAGAAATCGACGTTCGGATACAGCTTGCGGGCAACAAAATATTCGTCTTCCAGCGCAATTTTCTCAAGCGCCATCGCCAGCTTGAACAGCGGGTCGTTGTGCAGGCCGAGCGCATCCAGCACTTCGTGACAGGTCTCGCGCATCAGCTTCGCACGCGGATCGTAATTCTTGTAGACGCGGTGGCCAAAGCCCATCAACTTGACGTGCGAATTCTTGTCCTTCACCTGCTTGATGAATTCGCCGATCTTCTCGACCCCGCCTTCGCGCTGAATTTCAATCAGCATGTTGAGTGCCGCCTCGTTGGCACCGCCATGCGCCGGACCCCACAAGCAGGCCACGCCGGCTGCGATCGCAGCGAATGGATTGGTTCCCGAACTGCCGCACAGGCGAACGGTCGATGTCGAGGCATTCTGTTCGTGATCAGCGTGCAGGATGAAGATCCGATCGATCGCACGCACCAGCACATCCTTGGTGACGTAGTCTTCACACGGCGTCGCGAACATCATGTGCAGAAAGTTGGCCGAATAGGACAAGTCGTTCTTCGGATAGATGTACGGTTGGCCCATGATGTACTTGTAGGCCATCGCCACCAGCGTGGGCATCTTGGCAATCAGGCGGATGGCCGAGATCTCACGGTGCACCGGGTTGTTGATGTCGGTGCTGTCGTGATAGAAGGCCGACATACCGCCGACCAGCCCGGTCAGCACCGCCATCGGATGGGCATCGCGGCGGAAACCGCGAAGGAAGAACTGCATCTGCTCGTGCACCATCGTGTGGTTGGTCACCAGGTCGCTGAAGGACTGGTTCTCCTGCGCATTCGGCAGTTCCCCCTTGAGCAGCAGAAAACAGGTTTCCAGATAGTCGCACTGGGTGGCCAGTTGCTCGATCGGATAGCCGCGGTACAGCAGCTCACCCTTGTCGCCGTCGATGTAGGTGATCGCCGAGTCGCAAGATGCCGTCGACATGAATCCCGGGTCGTAGGTGAACTTGCCAGTCTGGCCGTACAGCTTGCGGATATCGATCACGTCGGGGCCGACTGTGCCTTTCAGAATGGGCAGTTCCATGCTCGGGCTGCCGTCGGAGAACGATAGGGTGGCTTTCACGTCGGACGGGGTCATTGGCGTTCCTGGTTAGGCTGATTGAACAATGGCGGTTGTGAACTGATTCAGGTTGCTGCAGAAGTTGCCGCGGGCCGCATGGGCACCCGCATCTGACGCAACACCTCGACCACCTCGACTTGCAGCAATTCGCCCTCCGGCTGCGTGCGCCCAAGCAGCAGGTCGAGCAAATCGTTATCTGGCAGATCCATCAACACCAGCAACCCCTGGGCCTGCCCGGTGGTGATGCGATCAGCCTGGTTGGCGAAAAACCGCTCGATGAACAAATCGTTCTCGAGCAGGCCGCGTCTGCAACGCCAGCGCAACTTGCTCAGTGCCCGCTCATCGATCAGTTCCGCTTGCAGTTGCATTGCAGGTCCTAGACAGCGCGCCGAACCATCATTTCCTTGATCTTGCCGATCGCCTTGGTCGGATTCAGGTTCTTCGGGCACACATCGACACAGTTCATGATCGTGTGGCACCGGAACAGGCGATAGGGATCCTCGAGGTTGTCGAGGCGGGCCTCGGTATCCTGGTCGCGACTGTCGACGATGAAGCGATAGGCCTGCAGCAGACCGGCCGGGCCGACGAATTTGTCCGGATTCCACCAGAAACTCGGGCAGCTGGTCGAGCAGCTCGCACACAGGATGCACTCGTAGAGCCCGTTCAGCTCGTCACGCTCTTCGGGCGATTGCAGGCGCTCCTTCTCGGGCGGCACGCTGTCGTTCACCAGATAAGGCTTGATCGAGTTGTACTGCTTGAAAAACTGCGTCATGTCGACGATCAGATCGCGGATCACCGGCAGGCCGGGCAGCGGCTTCAAAGTTATCACGCCGGGCAGCGTGCGCATGTTGGTCAGGCAGGCCAGGCCATTCTTGCCATTGATGTTCATCGCATCCGAACCGCACACGCCTTCCCGACACGAGCGGCGAAAACTCAGGCTCGGATCAACCGCCTTCAGCTTGTTCAGCGCATCCAGCAACATGCGCTCGCTGCCGTCGAGTTCGACCTCGAGCGTCTGCATGCGCGGCTTGGCGCCGGCGTCGGGGTCGTAGCGATAGATATTGAAAACACGCTTGGTCATGAAATTCTTTCAGCATCCGGCCAGGTCTGGCCGCGGTCCGTCGGGGTTCGGTTGCAGGGGCTGTTTGCAGCTTCTAGAAAGTACGAACCTTCGGCGGAATCGATTCGGCGGTCAGCGGTTTCAGATTGACCGGCTTGTAGTCCAACCGGTTCCCTTCGCTGAACCACAGCGTGTGTTTCAGCCAATCGGTGTCGTTGCGGCCGTTCGGAAACTCGGGCGTATCGGCGTAGTCATCGACGTTGTGCGCGCCGCGGCTTTCGGTGCGCGCAGCGGCCGACACGATTGTTGCGAGCGCCGATTCGATCAGGTTGTCGACTTCCAGCGCCTCGATGCGCGCGGTGTTGAACACCTTCGACTTGTCGGCCAGATGAATGCCCTTGACACGTTCAGCCAGTTGCTTGATCTGGACCACACCCTCGTCCAATGTAGCCTGGGTGCGAAACACGCCGGCATGGGTCTGCATCGCCTTGCGAATGTCGTTGGCAACATTTTGCGCATATTCGCCGCTCGTGGACGCCTCGAAGCGCGCCAGCCGCGCCTGCGTGGCATCGGCCGCATCCGCCGGCAGCGGCTTGTGCAACTGCTTCTTGAGATCCTGGGCAACGATGAAATTGCCGGCGGCACGCCCGAACACCAGCAGGTCGAGCAGCGAATTGGTGCCAAGCCGGTTG
>JBDTQC010000513.1:0-2914 GCA_039932405.1 Ideonella sp. | reverse complement strand
GGTCTCAAATCGCGATCGCCTGCCTGGGGCGACTTCGAGTTGGCGGCATTCCGCACCGGCACCGACAACGAGATCGTGACGCAAACCAATCTGGGCGGCCGCTCGACTTTTCAGAATGCCGGCTCGACCCGGCGCAGCGGCCTCGAAGCGAGTTGGGTCCGCCGCTATGCCGGTGACCTGCAGGCCCGCGTCGCCGCCACGCTGATCGAGGCCCGCTTCGTCGATGTTTTTCTGACCTGCACCGCGGCGCCGTGTGCCACCCCCAACCTGGCCATCGGCGCCGGCAACCGGATTCCGGGGGTGGCGCGCGGCGCCTTGTTCGGCGCCTTGACCTGGAAGCCCGAAACCGGCTGGAACGGTGGCATCGAGCTTCGGCTGCTGAGCCGGGTTGCCGTCAACGACAGCAATTCGGAATCGGCACCCGGCCATGGCGTCGCCTCGGCGCATGTCGGCTACGTGCACCGCGTCGGGCGCTGGAAAATCGCCGGCTTCGTGCGCGGCGACAACCTGCTCGACAAACGCTACGCCGGCTCGGTGATCGTCAACGAAGGCAATGGGCGCTACTACGAAGCCGCGCCCGGTCGCAACTGGCTGAGTGGCGCCTCGGCTGAATTCAGGTTTTGAAATGCCAGCCCGCATGAGACACCGCGATGGGCAGGCTGCTCTGCATAGAATCCGCCGATGACTCTGGCTGAACTGGACGCACTGCAGACGCAGGTGCTGGCTGCGGCCTTCGGCCTCTCGCTGATCTTCGGCGTGATCGCCCAGCGCAGCCACTTCTGCACCATGGGTGCCCTGTCCGATATCGTCAACATCGGCGACTGGACCCGCATGCGCATGTGGGTGCTGGCGATCGGCGTGGCGATCCTCGGCTTCAACGCGATGGTGGCGCTGGGCTGGGTTTCGGCCGCCGACAGCATCCACGGAACGCCGCGGTTGATGGCCTTGTCGGCACTGGTCGGCGGCGCGCTGTTCGGCATCGGCATGGTGCTGGCTTCAGGGTGCGGCAGCAAGACCTTGTTGCGCATCGGTGCGGGCAATCTCAAATCGCTGGTGGTCTTTGTGGTGCTGGCCATCAGCGCCTACGCAACCATCCGCGGCCTGACCGCGGTCTGGCGCGCCAATACGGTCGACCGGGTGTTCTGGACCCTGCCGACAGGGCAGGACTTGCCCAGCCTCGCCCACCTGGCATTCGGCATCGCAACGCCGCGTGCCGCCGCATGGCTCGGCCTGTTGTTCGGCGCGAGCTGCATTGCCTGGGTGCTGGCGCGGCCCGAAGGCCGCAGCGCCGAGGTGTGGCTGGCCGGTGCCGGCATCGGCGCGGTCATCGTTGCTGTCTGGTGGGTATCGGGCCAGCTCGGCCATGTAGTCGAACATCCCGCCACGCTGGAAGAAAGCTTCGTCACCACCGCGACCAAACGCATGGAATCGCTCAGTTTCGTCGCGCCGGCGGCTCAGCTGCTCGACTGGTTCATCTATTACAGCGATGTAAGCAAGCGCCTGACGCTCGGCGCCGTATCGACGCTGGGTGTTGCGCTGGGTTCATTCGCCTACGCGATCAGCACGCGCAGCTTTCACTGGGAAGGCTTCCGCAATGCCCGCGATACCGGCAACCACCTGATCGGTGCGGTGCTGATGGGGGTCGGTGGCGTGACCGCACTCGGCTGCACCATCGGGCAGGGCATCACCGGCTTGTCGACCCTGAGCATCGGCAGCATGGTGGCAGTGGCCGGCATCGTGGGTGGTGCCGTGGCCGCGCTGCGGTGGCAGGCGTGGCAAGTTGAGCGGGGTGCTGCATGAGCCACGCGCCGGGCCTGCAAGAAGCCGATCTCGAGCGACGTTTCGGCGGCTTGCAGCGGCTCTATGGCGAAGCCGGCTATCGACGCGTGCGCGCCGCGCGCATCGCCGTCGTCGGCCTCGGCGGCGTGGGATCGTGGGCGGTGGAGGCATTGGCGCGCAGCGGCGTGGCCAGGCTGGTGCTGATCGACCTCGACCATGTGTCCGAATCGAATATCAATCGCCAGGTGCAGGCGCTGGGTGCAACCCTCGGTCAGTCGAAAGTGATCGCCTTGCAGCAGCGCGTTGCCGACATTCACCCCGGCTGCGAAGTGATCGGCATCGAGGAGTTCGTCGACGACAGCAACTGGCCCGCACTGCTGAGCGAACCGGTCGACGCTGTGATCGACGCCTGCGACCAGTTGCGCGCCAAGGCGGCGATTGCCGCATGGGGCATCGCAGCGCGTTTGCCGGTGCTCACGGTGGGTGCGGCCGGCGGCAAGCGCCTGCCACAGGCTGTCGAAGTGGCCGATTTGTCAGAGGTCAGCCACGACCCGCTGCTGGCCGCGCTGCGCCAACGTTTGCGCCAGCACCATGGTGCGCCGAAGGGCGGCGGCAAGGCCGCAACCGCACGTGCGGCCAGAATCGGTTTGCGGTGCGTGTTCTCGCGCGAACCGGTGCAGCTGCCGGTGGCCTGCGAGATCGGCCCGCTGGCCGGCGGCGAGTCGCCAGCCGAGCTCAGCCAGCTGACCAGCACCATCGACGGCAGCCTCAATTGCCACGGCTATGGATCCGCCGTGGCCGTGACCGCTACCTTCGGATTGGTGGCCGCCAACGAGGTGTTGCTGCAGTTGGTGAACCACGCGCCCAACTGATGCCCAGCCGGGCCAGAGCAGCGCGCAAATTCCGCAGGTTATAATTTTAGGCTTTTCGGGGGTCGTTAGCTCAGTTGGTAGAGCAGCGGACTTTTAATCCGTAGGTCGCGTGTTCGAGTCACGCACGACCCACCATCCTTCAGCCGCACCCGCGGCCGTCGGATGCCTCGAATTAAGGCGGCAAATCTGTACAGCGTGCAGATGCGTACGTGGGGCTCTTAGCTCAGTTGGTAGAGCAGCGGACTCTTAATCCGTAGGTCGAG
>JBDTQC010000512.1:0-2922 GCA_039932405.1 Ideonella sp. | reverse complement strand
CTGGCCGGATTGCCGCATTCGGTTGGCGGCATCACGGTCAACCGGTTTTGCGCGTCGGGTTTGTCGGCCATCCAGATGGCGGCCGATCGCATCCGCGTGGGCGAAGCCGACGTGATGATCGCCGGCGGTGCCGAGTCGATGAGCCTGGTTCCGATGGGTGGCAACAAGCCGTCGTTCAACCCCGAGGTTTTCGCACGTGACGAGAACATCGGCATCGCCTACGGCATGGGTCTGACCGCGGAAAAGGTCGCGCAGCAATGGAAAGTCTCGCGCGAGGCGCAGGATGCGTTCGCGCTGCAATCGCACCAACGTGCGCTGAAGGCTCAGCAGGCCGGCGAGTTTGCCGACGAGATGACACCGATCGAGGTGATCTCGCGCCAACCCGATCTGGCCACCGGCCAAACCATCGTCGGCAAACGCACCGTCGATCTCGACGAAGGCGCACGGCCGGATACCTCGCTCGAAGGCCTGGCCAAATTGCGGCCGGTTTTTGCTGCACCGCGTGATCCATCAGGCAAGGAAACCGGCCTGGGCAGCGTGACGGCGGGCAACAGCTCGCAGACCAGCGACGGCGCCGGGGCATTGATTCTGGCCAGCGAAAAGGCGGTCAAGCAGTTCAACCTGAAGCCGCTGGCCCGCTTTGTCAGTTTTGCCAGCCGCGGCGTGCCGCCCGAGATCATGGGCATCGGCCCGATCGAAGCGATTCCGGCCGCATTGCGCTACGCCGGACTGAAGCACGACGACATGGGTTGGATCGAACTGAACGAGGCCTTTGCCGCGCAGGCGCTGGCCGTGATCAATACGCTGGGGCTCGACCCGTCCAAGGTCAACCCGATGGGCGGTGCGATTGCACTCGGACACCCGCTCGGCGCGACCGGCGCGATCCGCGCCGCAACCACGATCCACGCGATGCGCCGTCACCAGCTGAAATATGGCATGGTGACGATGTGCATCGGTACCGGGCAAGGCGCGGCGGGCATCTTCGAGCTGGTATGAAGGACTGATCATGAGCATCAAGACCCATGTCCTCAACGGCGTTGCGACGATCGAGATCGCACGCCCCGAGAAGAAGAATGCGCTGACCGTCGCGATGTATCAGGCGATGTGCGATGCCTTGCTGGCCGCGCAGGACGACGCAGCTGTGCGCGCCGTGTTGATCACCGGGCAGCCGGGCATCTTCACCTCCGGCAACGACATCGAGGATTTCATGTCGCGACCTCCGCATTCAGGCAGCGACAACAGCGAGTCGCCGGTGTTCCAGTTCATGCGGGCGCTGACGAATTGCGACAAGCCGGTGATTGCGGCGGTCACCGGCGCGGCAATCGGGATTGGCACCACCATGCTGCTGCATTGCGACTTTGTCTATGTCTGCGACGAGGCGCGGCTGGCGATGCCCTTTGCCAGCCTGGGGCTGGTGCCGGAATTCGCGTCGAGCCTGATCATTCCGATGTTGATGGGCCGCGCCAAGGCAAGCGAAAAGCTGTTGCTCGGCGATCCATTCACCGCTGCCGATGCGGTCGACTGCGGAATTGCCAATGCGGTGCTGCCCGCGGCCGAGGTGGTGAACCACGCGCGCCGCGTCGCCGAACGCTTCAATGCGCTGCCGCCCGGCGCCGTGCGCGACAGCAAGAAGCTGATCCGGCGCGCGAATGGTGCACAGATCCTGGAGACCATCGGCGCCGAGGGCGCGGTCTTCGGCGAGCGCCTGCGCAGCCCGGAAGCGCGCGAAGCCTTCACTGCCTTCTTCCAGAAACGCAAGCCGGATTTTTCGCAATTTTCCTGAGCGCATCATGAACCTGCAAGGCAAGACACTCTTCATCACCGGCGCCTCGCGCGGCATCGGCCTGGCGATCGGCAAACGCGCGGCGCGTGACGGCGCCAATGTCGTGATCGCCGCAAAAACCACCGAGGCCAATCCCAAGCTGCCGGGCACCATTCACAGTGCCGCGGCCGAAATCGAAGCCGCCGGTGGGCGGGCGCTGGCGGTGCAAACCGATATCCGCGACGAGGCCAGCGTGTTGGCGGCGATCGAGCAGGCGGTTGCCAAATTCGGCGGTATCGACATCCTGGTCAACAACGCCAGCGCCATCAGCCTGACGCCGACGCCCACCACGCCGATGAAGCGCTTCGACCTGATGTTTGGCGTCAACGTGCGCGGCACCTACCTGTGCACGCAGGCCTGCCTGCCGCATTTGATCGAATCAGCAAAAGCCGGCCGCAATCCGCATGTGTTGACGATGTCGCCGCCGCTCTCGATGAAACCGCACTGGTTCCAGAACCATGTTGCCTACACGATGGCCAAATACGGCATGAGTGAATGCACGCTCGGCCATGCGGCCGAGTTCCAACCGCATGGCATTGCAGTCAACAGCTTGTGGCCGCGTACCGCGATCGCAACCGCCGCGCTGCAGATGATTCCCGGTGTCGACCTGGCACGCTGCCGCAAGCCAGAGATCCTGGCCGATGCTGCGTACCTGATCCTGACCAGCGATGCCCGCAAGACCACCGGCAATTTCTTCATCGACGACACCTTGCTCGGCGAGCGCGGCGTGACCGATCTCGATCAATACAGCGTGACGCCCGGCACGACCGATTTCATTCCGGATTTCTTTGTCGATTGATCGCCTTGAATTCGCGCTGACTTGCGCTGATTCTCGCTGCCTTGCGCTGAATTCTGTGGGAGCGCCTTCAGGCGCGATAAGGCGCGCCGTCAGATCCCATCGCGCCTGAAGGCGCTCCCACAACCGAGTCTGCAGGCTCGCTCCCGCTGCCGCACGCCGGACAGAAGTGAAAGAACGCATTCTTGCGCGTCGAGCAGTTGCCGCAATGGTCGAACAATTTCATGCCGCAATGCACACAGAAATTGCTTGGCGGCGCATCGCTGGCCGGCGTGGCATTCAGAATCGCTCGCTCACAGCCTGG
>JBDTQC010000511.1:0-2928 GCA_039932405.1 Ideonella sp. | reverse complement strand
CGACAAGCCGCCGTCCGTCATCAGCAGCGGGACATACAGAAAGCGCTCCTCGGCCGCTGCGTGCGCCTCGAGCTCGACCTTCAGTTGGAGGAAGACCGATTCGCGGGTCGCTGCTGAGGCTCGCGCCGCGGTCAGTTGGCGGGCCAGGGCGCGTTGCCGGTCGTGGCTTTCGTGCAGCAGATCAAAGAGGTTCATGGGATTTCCGGGTTCGAGGGCGTGGTTGCAAGACCAGGCGATCATCCCTGATATCGGTCGACTGCGCGACCAACACCGACTCGGTGTGCGCGCTGGAGCGCGCCTTCGAGATTGTCCGAGTTACGATCACCGGATGAACGCGACCGACCCTGCGGATCTGCCGCGCACGCGTTTCGAGCGGCACGCGACGCTGCCAGTGACGATGCTGGTGCAGACGGCATCGTCGGCAGCGGTGATTGCACCGGCGGTGGCGGCACCTGTGCTGTTGGCCGAGCTTCAGCTGGGGACGGTTGCGGTCGGCATCTATGTGGCGCTGGTTTATGCCGCCGCGGCCTTGTCGAGTCAATGGGGGGCGACACTGGTGCGGCGTTGGGGGCCGATTCGCACCAGCCAGGCGGCGCTGATGCTGAGCGCAGCGGGCTTGCTGCTGATGGCGTTTGGAGGTCTTGCGGGAGCGGCGCTTGGCGCGCTTCTGCTGGGCCTCGGATACGGGCCGGTGACGCCGGCCAGCTCCGACATGCTGGCCCGAACCACGCCGCCCGAGCACGTCTCGCTGATCTTCTCGATCAAGCAGACCGGCGTTCCACTGGGTGGCGCAGCGGCCGGGCTGCTGGTGCCTGGTGTGCTGTTGGCATTCGGCTTGTCGACGGCACTGCTGCAGATGGCGCTGATCTGCCTGCTGGGCGGCCTGCTGGCGCAGCCGCTGCGCCGCCAGCTCGACTCCCATGCCGATCCGCGCAGCCCGCTGCCGGCCCTCGTTGACGTGATTGCGCCGGTCAGGTCGGTGCTGGCGCATCCGATTCTGCGGCGAGTTGCATTGTCGACGCTGGTGTTCTCGACTGTCCAGGTCTCGCTAACCTCGTATCTGGTCAGCTTCCTTACCGCCGGACTCGGCTGGACACTCGTTCAGGCCGGTGCGGCGTTGTCCGTTTCGCAAGGCGGCGGCGTGATCGGTCGGGTCCTGTGGGGGGCGCTGGCCGACCGCATCAACGACGGTCCGCGCCGCATGCTGCTGGCACTGGCTGTCGCGATGTCACTGGCCGGCATGTTGATGGCGCTGCTCTCGCCGTTGACCGCTTCGAAGCCGGTGCTCGTTCTACTGGCCGCGTACGGCGCCACCGCGATCGGCTGGAATGGCGTCTACCTCGGCACCGTGGCCCGGGTTGCGGGGCATGTCGGAGCGGCCCGTGCGACTGCCGGCTGCCTGTTCTTCACCTACATTGGCGTGGTGATCGGGCCGCCTTTGTTCGGGCAGATCGGCGCGATGACGGGCTCGCTCGGCATCGCTTTCGCGTTGCTCGCGCTACCGTTGACGCTCACCTTGTGGCTGTTGGGTCGCAGTTGGCCCGCGCAGCTGTAGTACCCCGTTTGACGATGCGCTGTTCGATGCAGGCACTGGCTGCCGGCGGTCGGATCGGTCCCGACGGCAAGCATCATTCAGGCTGCACGACAATGACGCTTGGCTGGACATCAGGAGCTGCAGATTGACCGATGGCATCGATATCGACAGGCAATCCAAGGCGCGCCTCGAATACCCGTTTGCCGCGCCACCCGAGCGCGGACAGATGATCGAGGTTGCGCGCGGCGTCTTCTGGCTGCGCATGCCATTGCCTTTCACGCTTGATCACATCAACTTGTGGGCATTGGAGGACGGCGACGGTTGGGCCGTCGTCGATACCGGTGTGCGCACCGACGAAACCGCAATGGTCTGGCGTGAGCTGTTCGCCAATGCGGCCGCAGCTGGAGACCGACGCAGCCTGACCCGGGTTTTCGTGACCCACATGCACCCGGACCATGTCGGCATGGCCGGCTGGCTGACCCGCAAGTTCAAGGTGCGCCTGTGGATGACCCGGCTCGAATACCTCTCGTGCCGAGTGATGGTCTCGGATTCAGGTCGCGACGCGCCGGACGACGCAATCGATTTCTATCGCGAGGCCGGCTGGAGCGAATCAGCCCTTGAGAGCTACCGGGTCCGGTTCGGCAATTTCGGCCAATACATCCATCCACTGCCCGACAGCATTCGCCGCTTGTCCGATGGCGATCAGATCCGGATCGGCACCCATGACTGGCGTGTCATCGTCGGCAACGGCCATTCGCCGGAACATGCCTGCCTGTATTGTCCCGAACTGAAGCTGTTGATTTCGGGCGATCAGGTCCTGCCGCGCATTTCTTCCAACGTGTCGGTTTATCCGATCGAACCCGACGCCGACCCGATGAGCGACTGGTTGGCGTCGCTCGACAAGCTGCAGCGCGAAGTGCCCGACGATGTGCTGGTTCTGCCATCCCACAACGAATGCTTTCGTGGCCTGCACCAGCGGCTTGATGCGCTTCGCGACGGTCAGCAGCGGGCGCTGAGCCGGCTGCGTAATGTGTTGATCGAACCGAAGCGTGCAGTCGATGTGTTCGGCGCGTTGTTCAACCGGCCGATCAGCGAAGCCGACACCCAATTGCTGGGCATGGCCACTGGCGAGAGTCTGGCATGCCTGAACCACCTGCGCCGACTCGCAGAGGTCTCGCGAACGTACGATGACGACGGTGTGGCCTGGTACCGACTGAGCAACTCGGCGCAGACTTGACCGCTCGCGAGCGCGCGGTCTGACCTGGTCAGGCGTCTGCTGCAGCGGCCGCCTTGACCCGCTTTCGCGGCGGCTTGGAAGTCTTGGCGGCTGGCTTTGCAGCTGGCTTGCCGGCCGTCTTCGTTGCGGAGCGGATGCGTTTGGTGGCGGGCTTGGC
>JBDTQC010000510.1:0-2942 GCA_039932405.1 Ideonella sp. | reverse complement strand
GCATTCGCACCGCGCTCGTCACGGCGCGCAGCGCGCCAGCGCACGAGCGCGCCATCCGCACGTTGATGGACTGGAACATCGAGATCGACGAGGCGATGTTTCTCGGTGGTTTGCCGAAGGGTGAATTTCTGCGCGAATTCGAGCCTGATTTCTTTTTCGACGATCAGACCGGACACATCGAAAACGCCGCACTGCACGTGCCGTCGGGCCATGTGGCAGCCGGCATCTCGAACCCCTGACGCACCGTCGGCCCAGGTCCGGCACCTCAGGGATGCCGGAACCTGCGCAAGGCCGGCAGATCGAGCACCCGCACGCCGCCGTATTCGATGCGAATCACGCCTGCGGTCTGCATCACCTGCAGCGCCTCATTGACTCGTTGCCGGGACAGGCCGACCAGATAGCCCAATTCCTGCTGCGTAATCCGCAGCACCTCGCCCACACCTGGATAGAGAACCGGGTGAAACAGTGCAGCCAGGCTGCGCGCGACCCGTGCATCCAGATCGCTCATGCGATCAATTTCGCGCGCCGCGATGAACTGTCCCAGGCGTTCGTTGAGTTGCTGCGTGACAAACCGATTGAAAGGGATGCTGCGATCGATCAACCAGTGAAAGGTCTCGACACTGATGCCGGCGACCACGCTCTTGCGCAGCGCCTCGATGTTGTAGCGGAAAGGCTCGCGCTTCAGCACGGTGCCTTCGCCGAACCAGCCGCCGGGCGGTATGCCGGTGAAGGTGATCGGGATGCCGTCGATCGAATCGGAGTTCATTTTCAGCAAGCCGTCGATCACACCGAACCAGAAATTGGCTTGGCGCCCGATCCGACACAGCAGTTCCCCGGCAGCAACCTGCACCACTTGCAGATCGTCGACGACGCGCCGGCGCTCGTCGCCGCGCAGGGCGGCCAACCAGGGGATATCGGCCAATTCGCCAACGGTGGCGCGACGCACACGCGACAGAAGCGCCGGCCGCGCCGGCGCCGGCATGGCGCTTTCGGTTCTCGAGGCAGACGGCAGTGGCGGCGGGTGATTGCGGATTGACGGCATATCGGGAAAGACCTGAGCGGGCAGACCCTAGGATTGTCGTCAGAACGACAAGTTGGCGTCAAATGCCGCCGTACATTGCAATTTCGCTATCCGTCGGCGCTCAGCCGGCACGGCCACATTTTCGTCAGGAGGCACGTGGTGCAAAGCCATTTCCCGCAACTGTTGCTCAAACATGCAGCCGAAAGGCCGCAGGCAACTGCCATGCGCGAAAAGGTGTTCGGCATCTGGCAGACCATGAGCTGGTCGATGCTCGAAACATTGGTGCGTGAACTGGCCGGCGGACTTGCAGCGGCGGGCCTGAAACGCAACGACCACATCGTCGTCGTCGGCGACAACCGGCCGCGTCTGTATGCCGCGATGCTGGCCGCGCAGGTCCTCGGTGCGGTACCGATTCCGTTGTACCAGGACGCGGTGGCCAGCGAGTTCACTTTCCCGATCAACAACGCCGCCGTGACGATGGCAATCGTCGAGGATCAGGAGCAGGTCGACAAGCTGCTCGAGTTGCGGTCCGCCTGTCCGCAGCTGAGCCTGCTCTGGTACGACGATCCTCGCGGTCTGCGCAATTACGACGAACCCGGGCTGGCGTCGGTCGATTCGCTGCTGCAACAAGGCCGGTCCTGGCTGGCCGATCATCCCGGGTTCTTCGATGCCGAAGTTGCCAAGGTCAAGCCCGACGATGTGGCCGCGATGTTCTTCACCTCCGGCACGACCGGCAATCCGAAAGGCGTGGTGCACACCCACGCCAGCCTGCTCGACCGTGCCAAGGCTGGCGCCGATTTCGACAAACTGCGCAACGACGAGGAAGTGCTGGCCTACCTGCCGCCCGCCTGGATCGGGCAGAACATCTTCAGCTATGCGCAGTGGCTGGTGTGCGGCTATGTCGTCAACTGTCCGGAATCGGCCGCAACCGTCATGATCGATCTGAAGGAGATCGGCCCGACCTACTATTTCGCGCCGCCGCGCATCTTCGAGGGCCTGCTGACGAGCGTGATGATCCGCATGGAAGACGCGGCCGCGATCAAGCGCCGCCTGTTCCACCATTTCATGGATGTCGCGCGCCGCGTCGGACCCGCCTTGATGGACGGCAAGCAGGTCGGCAGCGATGGCAAGCCGATCGGCGCCCTGGACCGTCTGCAATATGCGCTGGGTGGTGCACTGGTCTACGCCCCGTTGCGCAACACGCTGGGCCTGAGCCGGGTTCGCGTGGCCTACACCGCAGGCGAAGCGATCGGGCCGGACCTGTTCACGTTCTATCGCTCGATCGGCATCAACCTGAAGCAGCTTTACGGATCCACCGAAACGGCGGTTTTTGTATGCCTGCAGCCGGACAACGAGGCGCGCGCAGATACCGTCGGGGTGCCGATTGCCGGCGTCGAAATCAAGGTCGATGCAAGCGGCGAGATCCTGATCAAGTCGCCCGGTCTGCTGCGCGAGTACTACAAGAATCCCGAAGCCACGGCCGAGGTCTTGAGCGCTGACGGCTGGTACCACACCGGCGACGCCGGCTTTCTGGATAGCAGCGGCCACTTGAAGATCATCGATCGCGCCAAGGATGTCGGCCGGCTGGCGGGCGGCGCCAATGACGGCGCGATGTTTGCGCCCAAATATGTCGAGAACAAGCTCAAGTTCTTCCCGCAGATCAAGGAGGTGGTGGCCTATGGCGACAAGCGTGCCACCGTCTGCGTCTTCATCAATATCGATTTCGAGGCCGTGGGCAGCTGGGCCGAAAAACGCAACCTGCCATACGCCGGGTATACCGACCTCGCCCAAAAGCCCGAGGTCTACGGGTTGATCCGTGAATGTGTCGAAAAGGTCAATGCCGATCTGGCGGCCGACAGCATGCTGGCCGGCAGCCAGATCAGCCGCTTCCTGATCCTGCACAAGGAACTCGACGCCGACG
>JBDTQC010000509.1:0-2944 GCA_039932405.1 Ideonella sp. | reverse complement strand
GCTGGCGTCCATGTTGCCGCGCAAGTCGTCGCAGGCGGCCAGCAGCAGATTTTCCAGGCGGGCAAGGGTCAAGCGGGAACTGGTCATTCAGCGAGGATGCGGGTTGTGATTCGGGAGCAGATGCATTCTGCACCCGGTGCATGGTGCGTCGCGCTTCACCAGCGAGGCTGGCATCATCCGCCAGACCGACTGCTCTCCACCCACCGATGCTTCCCACCTTGACCGCCTCTCAGGCCTGGGTCGTGCTGTCCGGCGCGATTGTGCTGGAGGTCGGCGGCACCACCTGCATGCGGCTGGCCGAAGGCTTCACCCGGCTGACGCCGTCGATCCTCATTTTCGTTTTCTATGCGGGCTCGTTTCTGCTCAATACCGTTGTCGTCAGGACATTGGGGCTGAGCGTGGTCTATGCGGTGTGGTCGGGCGTCGGAACGGTGTTGACGGCGTTGATCGGTTTCCTCTATTTTCGCGAGCCGGCAACGGCCATCAAGCTGGCCAGCATCGGCTTTATCGTGATCGGTGTGCTGGGCCTGCACGCGGCGTCGCGCACCCCCGCATGAACCCACCCGGCACGCGCGATGCTCAACGCGGTCGTCGGGCCAGGCTGTCGATGATCGGGCATTCGGGACGGTCATCGCCATGGCAGCAGTGCACCAGGTGTTCCAGGCTCGCCTTCATGGCCTGCAGTTCCGAAAGCTTCTGCTCGAGTTCCTGCAGATGGGCTTGCGCAAACGCCTTCACCTGGCGGCTCGGCCGCTTGCGGTCCTGCCAGAGCGCCAGCAGCTCGCGAATCTGCTCGATCGAAAACCCGAGGTCACGCGCCCGGCGGATGAAGCGCAGCGTGTGCAAATCCTTGTCGGCATATTGCCGATAGCCGGCCTCGGTTCGGTGCGCCGGCGTGAACAGTTCGACACTTTCGTAGTGGCGGATCATCTTGGCCGACACGCCGGTGGCCTTGGCAGCTTCGCCGATGTTGATGGCGGTCATTGACAGGTCTCCTCAGGCGGTCTGCGCAACGGCGCTGGTGGGCAGCAGCGCAGCGTCGCGCGGCGAAGCTTGCGCCACGCCATGCCAGCGCCGCAGCAGCAACGCATTCGCCACCACGCTGACGCTGCTGAAGGCCATCGCCGCGCCGGCAATCACCGGATTCAGAAAGCCGAGCGCCGCCAGCGGGATGCCGACGATGTTGTAGGCAAAGGCCCAGAACAGCCCGCGCTTGATCGTCGACCAGGTGTGTTGCGATACGTCGATGGCATCGGCCACCAGCCGCGGATCGCCGCGCATCAGCGTGATGCCGGCGGTTTCCATCGCGACGTCGGATCCGCCGGACATTGCAATGCCGACGTCTGCAGCAGCCAGGGCCGGCGCATCGTTGATGCCGTCACCGACCATCGCGACCCGCACCCCGCCGGCGCGCAGTTGCCCGATCACATCGGCCTTGCCGCCCGGAAGGATCTCGGCGTGCACGTCGTCGATGCCGATGGCAGCGGCAACGGCGGTCGCGCTGCCGCGGTTGTCGCCAGTCAGCATCACGGTCTTGATGCCCATCTGCCGCAAGCGCGCCACCGCGTCGCGGGCCGACGGCTTGATCGCATCGCCAAATGCCAGCAGGCCCAGCAATTGCGACGCTTCGCCCTGCTGGCTGATCAACCAGGAGATGGTTCGGCCCTCGCCTTGCAGCCGCGCGGCATCCGCAGCGAGGGCGCCGGCATCGACACCCATTTCCTGCAGCAAGCGGCTGCTGCCGAGCGGCAGGCGCTGGCCGGCGACGCGGCCTTCGACCCCTCGGCCGGGCAATGCCTGCGCATCGGTCACATCCGGGATCGTCAGCTGGTGTTGCTGCGCCGCATCGATCACGGCCTGGGCCAGCGGATGCTGGCTGGTCTGTTGCAAGGCGGCGGCCAGGCGCAACAATTGATCGCGATCAACGCCGCTGGCCGGCTGACAGGCCGCCAGCGAGGGCTTGCCCTCGGTCAGCGTTCCGGTCTTGTCGAAAGCGACGGTGCGAATCGCATGCGCCACTTCAAGCGCCGCGGCGTCGCGGATCAGAATGCCCTGGCGCGCCGCCACGCCGGTGCCGGCCATGATCGCCGTCGGCGTTGCCAGGCCGAGCGCACACGGACAGGCAATCACCAGCACGGCCACCGCGTTGATCAGCGCCTGCTCCCAGTCGCCCCCAACCAGCAGCCAGCCGGCGAAGGTCAGCAAGGCAATGCCGATCACGATCGGCACGAACACGGCACTCACCTTGTCGACGATGCGCTGGATCGGCGCCTTGGCGGCCTGCGCGGAATCGACCATCCGGATGATGCGGGCCAGCGTCGTCTCAGCGCCGATCGCCTGCGTCTGGATGATCAACAGGCCGTCGGCATTGATCGAACCGCCGGTCACCTGATCACCCTCGCCCTTGGCGACCGGCAGACTCTCGCCGGTGATCAGCGATTCGTCGACATGACTACGCCCCTGCAGGACTGCACCGTCGACCGGCACCCGCTCGCCGGGCCGCACCGATACCCGATCGCCGACCACCACCGAAGCGATGGGCAGTTCGATATCGACGCCGTCACGACGCACGCGGGCGGTTTGCGGCCGCAACTCGTTGAGCGCCCGGATCGCATCGGTGGTTTGCCGTTTGGCACGGCGTTCCAGCCACTTGCCCAGCAGCACCAGCGTGATCACCGCGGCAGAGGCTTCGAAATACAGGTGGGGCAAACCTGCACCGGTGTGGCGCAGCAACAGATAGACCGACAGTCCGAACGCCGCCGAGGTGCCCAGGGCGACCAGCAGATCCATGTTGCCGGTGCGCGCGCGCAAGGCCTTGTAGCCGGCGGAATAAAAGCGCCAGCCCAGGCCGAACTGCACCGGCGCTGCCAACGCCAGCTGCCACCAGCCGCCCAGCATCCAGTCGAGGCCGAACGGATGCAGCAGCATCGGCGCCACCAGCGGG
>JBDTQC010000508.1:0-2944 GCA_039932405.1 Ideonella sp. | reverse complement strand
CAAGGACGTCGAGTTGCGTTGGCAACTGGTGGGCAAGCTTCCCGATGCTGTCGTCGGCGACCGCAGACGGCTGGCGCAGGTGCTCACCAATCTGATCGGCAATGCAATCAAGTTCACGACAGCGGGCCGCGTCGCGGTGGAGGTTTCGCAGACAAGCGCGGGCACCCGGTTCGAGGTCAACGATACCGGCATCGGCATCGGTGCCGATCAGCACCAGCGGATCTTTCAGCCGTTTATCCAGGCCGACGGCAGCATGACGCGTCAATACGGCGGCACCGGTCTCGGTCTGTCGATCGCCAGTGGCCTGGTCAAGCAGATGGGAGGTGTGATCACGGTGCGTAGCGAACTTGGCACCGGATCGACATTTGCATTCTGCGTTCCCCTTGCGCTTGCCAGCGCAGAGCAGGCCGCTGCGTTGCGTGCCGCGGCACCGACACCGCCCTCTGCGCCCGAGCAGCCGCAGACCGAGACAACGCCTTCAACCGATGGCGCGCCGATGCGTATCCTGCTGACCGAAGACAACGACGTCAATGTGTTGCTCGTCGAAGCCATGCTGAAGGATGCCCGCTGTACGCTGGACGTGGCGGCTAATGGCGAGACGGCGCTGGCCAAGTTCTACGCAGGAGATTACGACCTGATCCTGATGGACATCCAGATGCCGGGTATCGACGGCCATCAGACGACACGCGAAATTCGCCGGATCGAGGCTGCCGAAGGCCGTCGTCCGGTCACGGTGATTGCGTTGACCGCCCATGCTTTCGAGCGTGATGTCCAGCGCAGTCTGGAAGCCGGCTGCAATGCACACCTGACCAAACCGGTGTCGCGTGATGCGTTGCTGGCGGCGATCCAGACCTGCCGCGAGGCTGCGGTGGAACAGGCTGGGCTGGCGCGAGCTTGAACGCCGCGCGAAGCGCTTGCAGCGTCTGTCGATCAGTACCGATCAGTACCGATCAGGCAAGCAGATCGCGGGTTTGCGGGTGACGGTCCATATACACCCGCACATAGCTGCAAACCGGGTCGACCCGCAGGCCTGCGCTGCGCGCATGGCTCAACGCGGCATCGACCAATGCGGCCGCGATGCCGCGCCCTTGCAAGCTTGAATCGACGCCGGTGTGCACCATTTGCATCACGCCGTCGCGTAACCGGTAGTCTGCGACACATTGGTGGCCGTCGATATCGGCGACGAAGCGATGTCTGTCCGGTTCATGCCGAACCTGGTTCGTCTCGATCGGATGTTGATGTTCACTCATCGCCATAATTCTAGTGCGCGGCGAATCACTGCGTCGATTCAGCGGCCCTGCAAGGCTTGCAACTGGATGTCGACCGACTGCTTGTCGTCGCTGACCCACACCGCGCCATCCTGAACGGTGACCTGCAACTGCATGCCACGCTGCGCGAGTCTGCCCAATGCGCTGCTTTGTTCAGCCGGCAGCTGCCAGACGCGCAGATTTTTAGCGCGGGCAAGTTTGCCGGCGATGCCATTCCACCAGATCGGCGTTCCCTGGCTGTAGGCAATGACTGTGACCTGCTCTGCACGGCCGCAGGCTTTCAGAATGCGCCGGTCGTCAGGTTGCCCGATATCGATCCAGTGAATGACCTGCCCGGTCAGGTCCTTTTGCCACAGGTCTGGCTCGTCGTTGTCCCACAGGCTCTTGGCCAATTCGAGCTGGCCGCCGTGATCGTCCTTTGGCAGGTACATGGCCAGCGCGAGCAGGCGCACCATCATTCGTTCGTCGGTTTCCGACGGGTGCCGGGCGATTGTCACTGCGTGGTCGACATAGAGGCCGCGATCCATGTCGGCGATCTGCAGGTTGGCTTTGTGAATGGTGGCTTTGAGCGCCATGGGTGATTCCGTTGGCGGACGTTCTTGCGTCCGAGATCGAGAGGCGACGACAATCGACGCTTCCGATTCTCTCCTGCCTGTCACGCAATGTCCCTCAAGAAGTTCGATCTCGCGAAAAACCTCGCCAAAAAGCTCGAGGGTCAGCGCAAGGGAGCGCAAATACCCGGGCGTTTCGGTGAATCGTCAGCGGAGATTCCCGATCGTCGTGAACAACGCCGGCGCGACACGGCGGCCGGGCTGATACCGTTCGCCTGCAAGCTGCCAGCGGAACTGGCGGATCGACTCAGAGAGCGATCACTGACGCACCCCGCCGGCTTGAACGCACTGATCGAGGAAATGCTTTCTCACGAGCTTGAGCGGCTTGAGAGGCTGCCCATCTGATCGCCTAAAAGGGTCGGCCACCCCAAGGGGCGGCCGACAGTTGGTTTAGGTCGAAGCGACTGCTTACTCGTGCGCCTTCTTCATCTTCCGGTGTTTTTTGTGCGCTTTCTTCATGGCCGGCTTAGCCGGACCATCGGCCGCCATTCCCGGCTTTTGGGTTTGCGCGTCGGTGATATTTGTCTTGTTGTCAATCGCCATCTTGGGCGCCGGTTGCATGCCCGAACTCGGTTTTTGGGTCTGGGTCACAACTTCCGGGACATTCGGCGTTCCAGCCGGCGCTTTTGCTGCGGGCATCATGCCCGAGCTGGGCTTTTGCGTTTCCTTGATGGTCTCATTCGGCTTCGGCTGGGCCTGAACGGCGCCAAAACTGGCGATGATCGCGAGTGCCGCAGCCGCCTTGATGAATTGATGCATGGTTGCTCCTGATTCGTTGATTTAGGTGGGTTCGGTCAAACCCGCTTCCGAAAAGCATCGGACACCGGGATCTTCCAGCAGTCGCATGATCGCATGCGTCAGCCGGAATCGCCGATGGCCGTAGGAAAGCATGCCCAAGATTGCGAGATCAGTTGTTGTGCGTGCGTGCCTTCCGCTTCGACTTGACAGGGGTAGGACGACGGTTGGTCGTGCTCGACGTCGACAGAGCGTCAGCAGTGGGTGTCGTTGCTTCTGTGCTCTTGTTTTTCGCTCTCAGGGATCCGGTGTTCATCGATGGCGCGCCGG
>JBDTQC010000507.1:0-2954 GCA_039932405.1 Ideonella sp. | reverse complement strand
GCCCCGCTCGACCCGCGTGCCGATCAGTGCCAAGGTCGTCGCCAACATGCTCGAGGCGGTTGGCGTCGAGCGCTTGTTGACGATGGATCTGCACGCCGACCAGATCCAGGGGTTCTTCAACATTCCGGTCGACAACATCTATGCGTCACCGGTGCTGCTGTCCGATCTGCATACCAAGCGCTACAAGGATCTGGTCGTCGTTTCACCCGACGTGGGTGGCGTAGTGCGCGCGCGCGCACTTGCCAAGCAGCTCGACTGCGATCTCGCGATCATCGACAAGCGGCGCCCAAAAGCCAATGTCTCGGAGGTGATGCACGTCATCGGCGAGATCGACGGCCGCAACTGCGTGATCATGGACGACATGATCGATACCGCGGGTACGCTGCTCAAGGCGGCCGAGGTGCTGAAAGAGCGCGGCGCCAAGAATGTGTATGCCTATTGCACCCACGCCGTCTTTTCCGGCCCGGCAATCGAGCGGATCGAGGCGTCGATGCTCGACGAAGTGGTCATCACCAACACGATTCCATTGAATGAATCGGCCCGCAATTGTCGCAAGGTGCGGCAACTGTCGGTGGCATTCCTGTTTGCCGAAACCATCCGTCGGATCTCCGATGGCGAGTCGGTGACGTCGTTGTTTGCGGAGCAGAACAGCAATTTTTGAGCTGCCCGCATCGCGCGCCCGGTCGCAAGGCCGGATGCATCACGGGGCCGCGAGGCCTCATCGTTCGGGCACCTGGTCGCGGGTGCCGTCTATCCAATTGGAGTTGCAATGAAATTCACAGCTTTCGAGCGCAGTTTGCAGGGGACCGGAGCGAGCCGCCGCCTGCGACTCGCCAACAAGGTGCCCGGCATTGTCTACGGTGCCGGCGAGCCGGCCCTGATCGAGCTCGATCACAACGCGTTGTTCTTCGCGCTGAAGAAAGAGGCTTTCCACTCGTCGATTCTCGAGATGGAACTGAACGGCAAGACCGAGCAGGTGCTGCTGCGTGACCAGCAGATGCACCCGTATCGGCCGATCGTGTTGCACGTCGATTTCCAGCGTGTCGACAAGACGACCAGGATCATCAAGAAAGTGCCACTGCACTTCACGGGTGAAGAAAACTCGGACGCGGTCAAGGTCGACAAGTGCCTGGTCAATCACATCGTCAACGAACTGCGCATTGCCTGCCTCGCATCGGCCTTGCCGGAATTCATCGAGGTCGATCTGAGCCAGGTGTCCAAGGGCCAGGCGCTGCATGTCAGCGACATCAAGCTGCCCGCCGGCATCAAGGTGGTCACCCAAGGCAAGCCGAATCCGGTGATCGTCTCGGTCGTCAACCCGGCTGAGGAAGAAGAAATCGCGCCGGTCGTAGTTGCCGCACCAGCCGAAAAGACCAAGGCCAAGAAAACCGAGAAACAGAACAAGAAGTGACATCTGCAGCGCAGTGGTCGCTCGCGCGACCCCACACCGCCGCTTCGAACCCCACTTCGGTGGGGTTTTTTATTGCGCTGGCGGCTACCGATAATCGACCCATGCACCCAACTCGAACGCGATCCGACACGACACGGCGCTGCTTTTCGATGCGGGCCCAGCACCAGGAGCGGTCGTCATGATTCGATTGCTGGTCGGCCTCGGCAATCCGGGCCTCGAATACGAGGCGACCCGCCACAACGCGGGTTTCTGGTTCATCGACGAAGCCGCGCGCAGCCTCAAACTGACACTGGCGGCCGAACGCAGCTATTTCGGACTGGTCGCCCGGGCCAATCGTCCGGACGGGCCGCTGTGGCTGCTGCAGCCGATGACCTTCATGAACCTGTCGGGCAAATCGGTTGCCTCGCTGGCGCGGTTTTTCAAGATCGCGCCGGAGGAAATCCTCGTCGTCCACGACGAGCTCGATCTGCTGCCCGGCCATCTCAAGCTCAAGCAAGGCGGCAGCCATGCCGGCCACAACGGCTTGAAGGACATCCAGGCCCAGCTCGGCAGCGCCGACTTCTGGCGCCTGCGCCTGGGCATCGGCCATCCGGGCGTACGGGCCGAAGTCGTCAACTATGTATTGCGCAAGCCGCCGCAGGCAGAACGCGAAGCGATCGAAGATGCGATCGCCATCGCAATGAAGACGCTCGATTTGCTGCTGGCCGGCGACATGGAGCGCGCGATGATGCGATTGCACGTCAAACCGGCCAAGCCCAAGCCGGCTGCCACCGCACCGGCAGGCGTTCCAAAACCACCGAAACCCGAGGGAGTGTGACGCCATGACCGCTGTCGGAAGGTTTGCAAATTCATCGATCAGTGGTCTGCTGTTGGCGCTTTGCCTGTCTGCTGCAGCAACTCAGACGGTGTACCGCTGCGGTCCGCAAGGCAATGAATATTCGCAAACACCTTGTGCATCGGGCAGAGCGGTCGATGTTGACGACTCGCGCTCGCCGGAACAGGTCACCGAAGCTCGCAGAGCAAGCGCCGAGCAACACAAACAGGCGCTTCAAATGGCCAATGAGCGTCGCGCCAGCGAGCGCGCCATGCGACCCATGGCCGCTGCCGGCATCGACTTCCGGGTCGCCGCGGCGACAAAAGTGGCAACCGCGGTCCGCAAGCCGAAGACCAAGTCACGCTCGGCGAAAACCGCAACCCTCGCCCAGCAGAAGGAATTCGTAGCGATCGGTCCGGGAACGGGCAAAAAGGGCAAGAAGGGCAAAAAGAAGGCTGGTAGCGCTCAGGACTGAGCCTGCAGCCGGCGGTACTTCGCCCACAGGCTTTCCTTGTCCTCGACATGGTTCGGATCGACCGGGATGCACTCGACCGGGCAAACCTGCACACATTGAGGTTCGTCGAAATGGCCGACACATTCAGTGCAACGCTTGGGGTCGATCACATAGATTTCCGCGCCCATCGAGATCGCCTGGTTCGGGCACTCGGGTTCGCAGACATCGCAGTTGATGCATTCGTCGGTGATTGTCAATGCCATCTTGAAGCGTTT
>JBDTQC010000506.1:0-2960 GCA_039932405.1 Ideonella sp. | reverse complement strand
ACAGCTTGCGAATGACCTCGCCATCGACGAGCTGATCGACCAGCTTGTCACCCAACCCCTCGATGTCCATCGCACGCCGTCCGGCGAAATGCAGCAGCGCCTGCTTGCGTTGCGCCGGGCAGAACAGCCCGCCGGTACAGCGGTAGGCAATGCCGCCCGGCTCACGGCGCACGTCGCTGCCGCAGACCGGGCACGACTTCGGCATCTTGAAATTGGGCACATAACTCGCCCGCGCACCTGGCACCCGACCGACCACTTCGGGAATCACATCACCGGCGCGGCGCACGATCACGGTATCGCCGATGCGCACATCCTTGCGGCGCAGCTCGAACAGGTTGTGCAGCGTCGCATTGCTGACTGTCGTGCCGCCAACGAATACCGGTTCCAGCTTGGCGACCGGCGTCAGCTTGCCGGTGCGGCCGACCTGGATCTCGATGTCGTTGAGCCGGGTCAGCTGTTCCTGCGCCGGGTATTTATGCGCCAGCGCCCAGCGCGGCTCGCGTGTCTTGAAACCGAGCTGTTGTTGCAGGGTTCGATCGTCAACCTTGTAGACCACGCCGTCGATGTCGAACGGCAAGGCATCGCGCCGCTCGCCGATGTCGCTGTGAAATGCGGCCAGGCCGTCGCCACCCGACAGGTGCCGCCGGTCGGCATTGACGGCCACGCCGAAGCCGGCCAGCGCATCCAGCAAGGCCGAATGGCCGGGCGGCGGCTCCCAGCCGATGACCTCGCCCAGGCCGTAGGCAAAGAAATTCAGCGGCCGGCTCGCGGCGACGCGCGCATCGAGCTGCCGTACGATGCCGGCCGCTGCATTGCGCGGATTGACAAAGGTCTTGTGTCCGGCTTCGCGCTGGGTTTCGTTGATGCGTTCGAAGACGTCACGGCGCATGAAGACCTCACCGCGCACCTCGATCACGGCTGCATCCTGTCCTTTCAAGCGGCGCGGAATGTCGGCGATGGTGCGAATCGTGTGGGTGACGTCCTCGCCGACCTCGCCGTCGCCGCGGGTTGCCGCCTGGATCAGTTGGCCCTGCTCGTAGCGCAAGTTGATCGCCAGTCCGTCGAACTTCAGTTCGGCCGAATAGGCCACCGGCGGCGCCTCGTCATCCAGGCCCAGCAACTTGCGGATGCGCGCATCAAAACGCAGCGCCGCGGCCGCCGAGGTATCGCGCTCGGTTTCGATCGACAACATCGGCACCGCATGCTGCACCGGCCGCAGGCCTTCGATCACCGCCCCGATCACGCGCCGGGTCGGCGAATCGTCGGTGCTCAGCTCGGGCCAGGCGCTCTCGATCGCCCGCAACTCGTCGAACAACTTGTCATATTCGGCGTCTGGAATGGTCGGCGCATCGCGCACGTAGTAGTTGTCTGCATGCAGCAGCAGTTGCTCGCGCAGGCTGGCCGCGCGTGCGCAAGCGTTGCTGGGGACGCCGACCGGCGGATTTGCCTCAGGCTTGCTCGCTGCCACGGGCCGCTCGACGCTAGCTGAACAATCGGCGCGAAGCCGGCGAGCCGGCGGCCAGGTCACGCTCAGCCAACGCGGCGTAGAGGCGCTTCAACTCGGTGTCGATCGACGCGAATGCCTGTGGACCCAACACCTGGCCGCGATCGTCGACGACGACCGCATCCATCGCCGCGGCGAGGGAATTGGCACGTGAATACCAGGCGGCAAACGGCTCGGCGGCCGCATCGGTCTGCGGCACGTCGAAACTGAGCGTCAACTCGCGCAGTGAAGCCTGGTTCGGGTCTTCGAGCAACGCCACCTGCGAGTCGTAGGTCAATACCAGCATGGGTGGCGCGCCCTCGGTCGTGCCATGCAAAACCAGTCGCCCGGGCAACGGGCCTGGCACCAGTCCCTGCAATCCCGCTTGCTGCTGGATATACCCGAGGCTCCAGGCGGCGCCGCGCGCCTTCAACTGAACCGCCAGCTGGGCATCGTGCTGCCCGGCAAAGGCGTCGAGCTCACGCGCCCGCGACACC
Source organism: Ideonella sp. (assembly GCA_039932405.1). GTDB lineage: Bacteria > Pseudomonadota > Gammaproteobacteria > Burkholderiales > Burkholderiaceae_C > Ideonella_A. The sequence goes on along the minus strand of JBDTQC010000506.1, from coordinate 980 downwards.
ACTTCGATCATGTCCGGAAAATCGACCATTGCGCCGATTGCATCGGCCAAGGTCTGCACCTTCTGGATGAACTCTGAGTACTCGATGTCGTTCAATGCGCCACTGCGGTTGGCCATCTGCACGCCAGCCTGCAGTTCGCTGTAGCGAGCGCCCGGCGTCGGCAACTCCCAGTCGCCAGATTCGACGCCCAGTCCCTCGATCGAGAACGATTTGGTGCCGGCGCGTCGGCTCGGCGGCATGTTGGCGAGCACCGCTTCGGCGGAAACCGGCGCTTCGAGCTGCAAGGTGACCAGCACATCGATCAGCGCATCGAGCCGGGCCGATGCGCGGCGGGGCAGGCGCACCGCCGGAATAGACAGGCCGTTCAGATCGTCGAGCGAATCGAGGCCGGTGGCCGATCGATCCGCATCGAGCTCGCCGGCATGGCCATATGCCGACACCGTGTCTGCGCCGTTGCCAGCAGCAGCATCCGACAAGGGACCCATCTCGGGTTCACGTTGTTCAGGGCGCACAGGTGCGTCGGCGCGCTTCGGGCCCGCCTTTCGTATCTGCCAGCTGTTGTAGGCAACCACCCCAAGCACAGCGATGCCGCCGACCGCTGCGAGTCCTATCGTCAGATCGTCCATCGCATCAGGCCGCTTCGGCCAGGCTGTGTGCGGTTTCCATGTCGACCGCGACGATCCGCGAGACACCTTGTTCCTGCATCGTCACTCCAATCAGTTGTTCGGCCATTTCCATCGCGATCTTGTTGTGACTGATGAACAGGAACTGCGTGGCTTGCGCCATCTGCTTGACCAGCGCTGCGTATCGATCGGTGTTGGCATCATCGAGCGGCGCGTCGACTTCGTCGAGCAGGCAGAACGGTGCCGGATTCAGCTGGAAGATCGCAAACACCAGCGCGATCGCGGTGAGCGCCTTCTCGCCGCCAGACAGCAGATGGATGGTGCTGTTCTTCTTGCCCGGCGGTTGCGCCATCACCT
>JBDTQC010000505.1:0-2991 GCA_039932405.1 Ideonella sp. | reverse complement strand
GAAGGAATTTCGCATCATCGCCGCGCCGGCCGTCGTCGAAATGCTGCTCGATGAAGAAAACCAGCACCTGGCGGGGCTGTCCGATTTCATCGGCAAGCCAATTTCTCTGCAGGCGGAGTCGACCGGCTCGCCGGAGGCGTATGACATCGTTCTGATGTGAGGCTTCATGCCGTCTCATGACAAATCAGCTGCCAGCCGCGAACGAAGTCAGAGCCCGAGTCAAGACCGCGAACCAGGCGACGCCTGTATCGTGAATCCCGGGGAGGGCGGTCACGCGTCGATCTGCCACCAGCCTGGCAAGAGCTGTCGCACTTTTGGCCGGCGGTAGCGGTCGTCGATCAACCAGACCACGCCGCGGTCTTCGACGGTCCGGATGACCCGGCCGGCTGCCTGCACCACTTTTTGCAGGCCCGGATAGAGGTAGGTGTAGTCGTGGCCACGCGCCTCGCCAAAGCGGGTTTGCATCCTGCTTTTCAATGCTTCGTTGACCGGATTCATTTGCGGCATGCCCAGCGTTGCCACGAAGGCGCCGATCAATCGACGGCCAGGCAGGTCGATGCCCTCGGCGAAGGCGCCGCCGAGCACCGCGAAGCCGATGCCCTGGCCTGTCGAACTGAAGCGATCGAGGAACTGCTCGCGCGCCGTCTCGTTCATCGAGCGGGACTGGCACCACTGAGCAATCTCCGGATGAACCACGGCGAGCCGCTCCGCAATTTTCTGCAGGTAGTCGAAGCTGCTGAAAAACGCCAGGTAGTTGCCCGGTGTCGCGCCGAACTGCCGGGCGATCAACGCGACGATCGGTTCGATCGAGCGCTCGCGCCGATTCCAGCGGGTCGAGATGTCAGCCGCCACCCGAACCTGGAGCTGCCCGCTGTCGAACGGCGATTCGACATCGATTTGCAGACAGTCTGCCGGCAGGCCGAGCAGATCCTGGTAGTAGCGCCCAGGCTGCAGGGTGGCTGAAAACAGCGTGCTGGTCGCACAGGCGCTAAATCGCGGTTTGAGGAAAGGTGCGGGAATCACGTTGCGCACACACCAGACGCTGTCGTCGCCGGTCAGATCGCCATTCGCATCGGCCTGCAGACTCAGGTCGATCAGCGAATGGTCACCGAAGCTCTCATGCAGGCGCAACCAATGCAGCACGTCGAAGTAGAACCGCAACAGCGCCGGATCAGGTTCGATGCGCGACTCGTTCTCGGCCAGCAGGTGATCACTCATCGCGGAGGCATAGCTTTGCAGCGCGTTCAGCAGACCGCCGGGGCATTCAGCATGAATCGCATGCCCGGATGTTTGCGCCGAAGCCAGCTCATCCCAGTTGCGCGCCAGGCGGTTCAGGCTGGGTCTGACGGCGCGCGGCGCTTTTTCGAGCAGTGCCTGCAACGCCGAGCGCCGCAGTTCGCCCGAGTACATCGCGCGTGCCCGATCGACCAGGTTATGCGCCTCGTCGACCAGCAAGGCGACCCGCCAGCCGTCGGTCAGCGTCAGCCCGTGCAACAGCGCGTTCAGGTCGAAAAAATGGTTGTAGTCGCCGACCACGACATCGGCCCAGCGCACCAGTTCCTGGCCAAGGTGATACGGGCAGACCTGGTGCGACAAGGCCACCTGCCGCAGCACGGACTTGTTCAGGGTTGCGGCCGAGAGTGCTGCCTCGCGGGCTTGCGGCAGACGGTCGTAGAAGCCGCGCGCCAGCGGGCACGATTCGCCGTGGCAGGCCTTGTCGGGGTGTTCACAGGCCTTGTCGCGCGCCACCAGTTCGAGCACGCGCAACGGCAGCGTTCGGCAGCCTGCGCCGATGGTCTGCAGCGCCTGCAGCGCGAGGCCGCGCCCCGGTGTCTTGGCGGTCAGGAAAAACACTTTGTCGAGCGAGCGCGCCGGCCAGGCCTTCAGCATCGGAAACAGCGTGCCGATGGTCTTGCCGATGCCGGTCGGGGCTTGCGCCATCAGGCAGCGGCCGGCCAGCGCGGCCTTGTAGACGGCCTCCGACAACTCGCGCTGCCCGTTGCGAAAAACAGGGTGCGGAAATTGCATCTCGGTCAGTGCCGCGTGGCGGGCCGCACGATGCGCCAGTTCCTGTGCGGCAAACGCGGCAAAGCGGCGACAGTGGTCGACCAGGAAAGCTTCGAGTGCGGCTGCCGGGTGATGCTCGACCAGCATGGTTTCGAGTTGGCTGTCGACGTCGAAATAGATCAACGCGACATCGAGTTCGGCCAGGCCGCGCGTCCGGCACAACAGGGCCGCATAGACCTTGGCCTGCGCCCAATGCAGATGCCTTCGATTCGCCGGCATCGCATCCAGATCACCGCGAAATGTCTTGATTTCCTCGAGCCGGTTGTGCTGCGCATCGAAGCCGTCGGCACGGCCTCGCAGGTGCAGGTTCTCGCACACCCCTTCGAGGCTGAGTTCGGCTTCGTAGCCTGCGCTGCGGCGCTGCGCCACCATCTGGTGCCCGTTGATGCCTTCCAGCGCGGTCGCCGATGGGGTGAATCGCAGGTCCAGGTCTCCCTGCTTGGCGGTGAACTCGCACAAGGCGCGCACCGCCACCTTGTACAGGGCAGGGCTAGGAGGGGGATTGCGGCTCAAAACGCGTGGTTGACCTGGATCAGGTGGGTCAGTGGGTCACTTGGGTGACATGAAGAAGGGATCTGATCGATGGCCGCAATTGTCGCAGCCGCCCGGTTTGTCCGTGCTGCAACAATGGATGCCAGATTCTCGTCAAACCGAACCCGATCCCGATCCCGATCCCGATCGCGACCACCCGCCGAACTTCCCGATGACCGACGAGTACCAGATCGACATTCCGCCGTCTTTCATCGCGTTGTACATCGATCCGGGACGAACCCGGCCGAATGCATCGCGGCAAGTGATCGCTGCGCGCTACGAGTTCTGCGAAGATCTGGCGACGATGTTGACCGATCACGCCCGCACCATGTTGTTCGACCTCGGCGTCACAGAGCACGATGTGCTCGAACGTTGTCACCGCGGGTTGATGGT
>JBDTQC010000504.1:0-2996 GCA_039932405.1 Ideonella sp. | reverse complement strand
ATTCTGAGGTGCGCTGCCCCAATGCTTCGGCGGCGCTCCAGCCGTAAATTTTTTCAGCACCCCGGTTCCAGAAAACGACGCGGTTCGTCAGGTCCTTCACCACGATCGCATCGGTGGCTTTGTCGAGCAACGCTGCCTGCTCCCTGATGCGGGTATCAGCCACCAGTCGATCGAACTCGCCCGTCGCGCGCGTGGCGAAGATTTTCAGTGTGGACGTGACGAAACCCGAATCCCTCAGCGGCTCGCGAAACAGCACATAAATCCATCCGACCGTCTGGCCGTCGGCATTCTCCAGGCGCCGCCCGACGCAGGCGAGCGCTCCAAACGCCGCCAGCAACGGCGACTCGGGGAATGTGCCTGCCACTTCGTCAGAAACGATCAAGGCATCGTTGTCTACCAGATCACTCGGTGAGCCATGCACGGGGTACGCAAAACTTTCGATTTCCTGGCCATCCAAGACCGCGGCCACAGTCTGGGCCATGGCCGGTTCGCCGGGCAGCAAACGTGCCACAACGGCCCCCTGGGCATCCAGAGCCTCGGCCAAATTCACCGCCAGATCCACGAAAAAATCATCGGTGATGCCGACCGACACACTCGTCGCGATCTTCAATATGGCGGCTTCCATTCGTTGGCTCTGCGCCCGAGCACGCAGATTGCCGATTCCGAAAGCCAGATCGTCAGCCATCTCTTGTAGCAACTTGAGTTCTTCAGCGCCGGGATGGTTCACTTCCTTTGAATAAAGTCCCAGCAAACCGAAGGTGCTGTCGCCTGAGCGCAATGGCAGGCAAACGACACTGCGCAGCCCGTATTGCCTGGCCGCATCCCGCCACGGAATGAACTGGTCGTCGATTTCGAAATCGGCGCTGATCACGGGCTGGCCGCTACGGATCACATGACCGGCCGGCCCCTGCCCGGTCGCCACCGTTTCATCCCAGCTCAACTCGACTTTGTCCAGGTAGCCGCCCTCATCGCCCGATTGCGCGACGTAGTGGATGGTTCGAGCTGCATCCTGCTGGGCGTACCCGACCCAGGCCATGCGATATCCGCCAATTTCCCGGCAGTGCCCGCAGAAGTCCGCCAGCAATTCTGCCTCGCTTTGCGCCCGCACCAGCGCCTCGCTGCATTGACTCAACAACTGCAGGGCACGGTTGGCACGCTTCAGACTCAGCTCGGCCACCTTGCGTTCAGTGATGTCGGCATTGAAGCCGGTCATCCGCAAGGCCTTGCCGTCCGCATCCCTCACCACGTCGGCGACGGCCTGGATGTGATGGATGCTTCCATCGGGCCACAGGACGCGAAACTCGGTCTTGAAGTCCCTGTCACCTCGCAACGCCGCCTGCACTTCTGCATCCATGCGTTCGAGGTCATCGGGATGAAGGGTTCTGGACCAGGCATCGTAGGCGTCTGCAAACTCCTCTTTGCGCAGGCCGTAGAGTTGATACATGCGCTCATCCCACGTCAGACGGTTGGTGTGAACGTCCAGCTCCCAGACGCCCAGTCCGCCTGCGTGGGTGGCCAGATCGAACCGTTCGACGGTCTGCAGCAGCTTCTGCGCCGTCAGCTGGCGTTGGATCGCTGCACGCAGCGTCTCGGCGAGAATTTGCAAGTTGTTGACGTCGCGGTCTGTGAAGGCGTTCGGGCGATTCGACATCACCTTGAGCACGCCCTGAAACTCGAAGCCCTCCCGCCTCAGCGGAGCGACCACGACAGAGCGCGCACCGATGTTCCGGCAGACGTCGCGGTCGCAGCGGGGATCGGTTTCTGTGTCATCCGCCCTGAGCACGGCATTCATCTGCACCGACAATCCGGACAGGCTGCCGTCGCGCTTCAAGCGCATGCCGACCTTGTCGGCCAAGGCGCCTGAGCCTGCGGTGTAGACCATGTCCGCGCCGTCGACCAATTCCACAACGGCACCCACCGCTCCGGTCAGGCCGCTGGCGCGTTCCGCAATCAGTTCCATCACCGCCTGCAAGGGCAGTTCGCTGCTGGCCAGTTCCTGCTGAATCCGGACAATGTCTGCCGTCGCGGTCTCTGCCTTCTTTCGCTCGGTGATGTCCTCGATGACGCCGACAAACTGTGGTGCTTCACCGGCTTGTGCCGGCATCAGTGTGAGCGTCAGGTTGCACCAGACTTCACGTCCATCCCGATGCAGATAGCGCTTCTCCCAACTGCTGGCCTGCAGTTCGCCGGCCAGCATTTGCGCAGTGATCAGCGCCTCGCGTGCCCGGTCGTCCGGGTGCGTGGTCTCGATGCAGTTGCGTGTCATCAAAGCGTCGGCGGAGTAGCCCACGATCTCGCTGAACCGGGTGTTGGTGCGGAGGAAGGTGCCCTGCGCCGACACCAGGCACATGCCGACGGCCGCCTGCTCGAACAGCGTCCGAAAGCGGGCCTCGGAAGCACGCAGGTTGTCGTCCGCCTGCTTGCTTTGGGTGATGTCGCGCAGAAAGGCGGTGAACCGGGGCGGTGTGTCCAAGCCCAGCCGCGTGGCGTTCAGCTCGATGACGATCTCGGTGCCGTCTGCACGGAGCGCAGGCATCTCGAGCCGTCGGTTCAGGTGTGTTTTTTCGCCGGTTGCCAGGTAGCGGGTCATGCCACGCCGGTGCGCCTCGCGCAGGCGCTCCGGAATGATCATGTCGCTGAAATCGCGCCCCAGCACGTCCGCCCTGGGCCAGCCGAAGATGGTCTCGGCCGAGGGGTTGAACTCGAGGATGCGGTTGTCGTGGTCGATGGTGATGACAGCGTCCAGCGACGACGCCACGATGGCGGAGCTGAGTTCTTCTGCCTTGCGGCGAGTTTCCATCGCCTGCACCCGCTCGGTGATGTCCATCACCGTCCCCGACAGCACGACCGGGTGGTGGTTCTCGTCGTGGACCAGTTCCGCCCGCTCCCGCACATGGCGGATCTCGCCGTCCGGGCGGACGATGCGATGTTCGATGTCCAACAGGGCTTCGCCGGCAACTGCCCGTCGGTGGGCAGCATCCATGCGCGCTTGGTCG
>JBDTQC010000503.1:0-3011 GCA_039932405.1 Ideonella sp. | reverse complement strand
TGCCGGCTGGCCCCGTACTGGAACTCACCGAGGATCAGAGCCTTGGTGAATTGATCGGCCAGCACCACGATCAGCGCGATGCCGAGCCACGGCAGCAGCGAACCCCCCTTGTTGCTGCGTGCCATCGTCAGGCCACCGTTCGCTGTTCGCCAGCGCCGAACAGGTTGCTGATGCAACGACCGCAGATCGTCGGATGGGCCAGATCGGCTCCGACGTCGCCGCGGTAGTGCCAGCAGCGTTCGCACTTGGTCGCGGTTGACGGGGTGACCTTCACTTCAAGCCCCGCCGCGCTTGGCAGCAGTTCGGCCTGCGACGTGATCATCACGAATTTCAGTGCGTCGCCGAGGCTGGCGAGGAGGGCGTGGTCGGCCGGCTCGGCAGCGATCTGCACCGTGGCCTGCAGTGAAGAGCCGACCGCTCCGGCACTGCGCACGCTCTCGATCTCCTTGTTGACCAGATCACGGACTTCGTGAATGCGCTGCCATTTGGCGAGCATTCCGGCGTCGTGCCAGCCAGAGACATCCACGTAAGTCTGGGTGAAGATCGATTCCGATTTGCCCGGCGCGAAGATCGGCCAGGCCTCTTCTGCCGTGAAGCTGAGAAACGGTGCCATCCAGCGCAGCATCGCATTGCTGATGTGCCAGAGCGCCGTTTGCGCGCTGCGCCTTGCTGCGCTGTCGGCGGCGGTGGTGTACAGCCGATCCTTCAGCACGTCGAGGTAGAACGCGCCGAGGTCTTCGCTGCAATAGATCTGCAGCTTCGAGACCACCGGGTGAAATTCATAGACTTGGTAATGCGCGAGGATTTCGTCTTGCAACTGCGCGGCGCGCGCCAGCGCGTAGCGGTCAACCTCCAACATCTGGTCGAGCGGCACGGCATCGCGCGCGATGTCGAAATCCGAGGTGTTGGCGAGCAGAAAGCGCAGCGTGTTGCGGATGCGTCGGTAGCCGTCAACCACACGCGCCAGGATCTTGTCGTCGCCGGCGATGTCGCCGGAGTAGTCGCTCGCGGCGACCCACAGGCGGGTGATCTCGGCGCCGAGCTTCTTGTTGACCTCCTGCGGATCGATTCCGTTGCCGAGCGACTTGCTCATCTTGCGGCCTTGGCTGTCGACCGTGAAGCCGTGGGTCAGCAGGCCGCGGTAGGGTGCTCGGCCTTCGAGTGCGCAGGCGATCAGCAACGACGAATGGAACCAGCCACGGTGCTGATCGTGGCCTTCGAGGTACAGATCGGCCTCCGGCCCTTCGCTGTGAAAGCTCGGGTGGTCGGGCGTGCCACGGTGCGTGCCGCGCAGCACGTGGAAAAAGGTCGATCCTGAATCGAACCAGACCTCGAGGATGTCGCTGCTCTTGGTGTAGTGGGGCGCATCGTCGGCGCCGAGGATTTCCTCGGTGGTGACCCGGCTCCAGGCCTCGATGCCACCGCGCTCGATGATCTCGGCCGCCTGATCGAGGATCTGCATCGTTTGCGGGTGCAACTCGCCGCTGTCCTTGTGCAGGAAGAACGGGATCGGCACACCCCAGCTGCGTTGTCGGCTGATGCACCAGTCGGGGCGGTTGGCGATCATGTCGCGCAGCCGGGCGCGGCCGTTTTCCGGATAGAAGCCGGTCTGCTCGATCGCGTCGAGTGCCAGTTGGCGCAGCGATTTCGGCGCCTTGTCTTTCGTGAAGACGCCTTCGCCTTCATCCATGCGAACGAACCATTGCGCCGCCGCGCGGTAGATCACCGGCGACTTGTGACGCCAGCAGTGCGGATAGCTGTGGGTGATCGTTTCAGTGGCGAACAGACGGCCGGCCTCGCGCAGCGTGTCGATGATGACCGGTACCGCCTTCCAGATGTTCTGGCCGCCGAACAGCGGAAAATCGGGCGCGTAGCTGCCGTAGCCCTGCACCGGATTCAGAATGTCATCGATCTTCAAGCCGTGGGCGACGCAGGAGTTGAAGTCGTCGACCCCGTAGGCCGGCGATGAATGCACGATGCCGGTGCCGTCGTCGGCCGTGGCGTAGTCGGCCAGGTAGATCGGGCTCAGCCGGTCGTAGCCGGAGTCGACATCGGCCAGTGGGTGTCGAAAGTTCAGGCCGCCCAGGTTTTTGCCGAGCGTGGTGGCGAGGACGCTGCCGGTCTGGGCGTAGCGTTCCAGGCATTTTTCGACCAGCGAGGCAGCCAGGATAAGCAGGCCGCGCTCGGTGTCGACCAACGCGTATTCCAGCGCCGGGTTCAGGTTGAGGGCCTGATTGGCCGGGATGGTCCACGCCGTGGTGGTCCAGATCACGACGTACGCGTCCTTGTCCAGCTTTGGCAGGCCGAACGCCGCGGCCAGCTTGTCGGGCTCGGCGCTTTTGAAGGCGACGTCCACCGTCTGGCTCTTCTTGTCGGCATATTCGATTTCGAACTCGGCCAGCGACGAACCGCAATCGAAACACCAGTAGACCGGCTTCAGCCCGCGGTAGACGAACCCGCGCTCGATCACGCGCTTGAAGGCGCGCAGTTCGCCCGCTTCGTTGGCGAAGTCCATGGTCTTGTACGGATGGTCCCAATCACCGAGCACGCCCAGGCGCTGGAAATCGGCCATCTGCTGGCCGATCTGCTCGGTTGCATAGGCGCGGCTCTTGGCCTGCATGTCGTCGCGGCTCAGCTTGCGGCCGAACTTCTTCTCGATCGCGTTCTCGATCGGCAGACCGTGGCAGTCCCAACCCGGTACATATTGCGCGTCGAAACCGGCCAGTTGGCGCGCCTTCACGATCATGTCCTTCAGGATCTTGTTGACCGCATGGCCCATGTGGATCTGGCCATTGGCATACGGCGGGCCGTCGTGCAGCACGAACAGCGGCGCGCCCAGGCGGGCATCGCGCAACTGCTTGTAGCGGCCTTGCTCTTCCCACGACTTGACCCAGCCGGGCTCGCGCTTGGGCAGATCGCCACGCATCGGGAAGACGGTGTCGGGCAGGTTCAGCGTCTTGCGGTAGTCGGTGGCGCTGGCGTCGGCCGCGGGGGTGGCACGGGCGACGGGG
>JBDTQC010000502.1:0-3013 GCA_039932405.1 Ideonella sp. | reverse complement strand
GACCTTCGCATTGCGAACGCGACGCTCTCCCAGCTGAGCTACCCCCCCACTGCGGCGCGAGTTTACCAAATTGCGGCGGCTGCCCCTGACCGGGTCCGGCGCGTCCTCGCCAGCCACGACTGGTGGACCAAAATTGACAAGGTTGGCGCGATCAACGGTAATTCCACGCTGTAGCAATTCGCAGGGCGTTAATCGCCTTCGCTCGACGTTCAAAGGCTGTCCGTTTTTTATCATCAACCACCACAAGGAGACGGAATGACCGTCTGGGATGCCGACTGGCTCGACCGTCAGTACAACAACCGCGCCAACGTGCCCGAGCACCTGGCGATCATGCAACGCTGGACCGAAAGCTCGCGGCTGGCACGCAGCCGGATGACGGCCGACCTCGACCTGCCTTACGGCGCGTCGGCGGCCGAGACGCTGGATGTCTTTCCGGCCGCGCAAAGCGGCTCGCCAGTGCTGGTATTCATTCACGGTGGCTGGTGGCGATCGCTCGGCAAGCAGGATTTTTCGTTCGTGGCACCGGCCTTCGTGCATGCCGGTGCGGCGGTGGTGGTGCCCGACTACGGCTTGTGTCCCGGCGTCGACATGCCGACGATCGCGCTGCAGATGGTGCGGGCGCTGGTCTGGACCTTCCGCAACATCGCACGTTATGGCGGCGACCCCGATCGGATCGTGGTTGCCGGGCATTCGGCCGGCGGCCATCTGGCGGCGATGTTGCTGTGTTGCAATTGGCAAAGCCAGGGCGACGACCTGCCCGCCTCGCTGGTGAAGGCTGCGCTGTCGATCTCCGGGCTCTACGATCTCGAGCCGATCAGCCAGATCGGCTTCCTGAAGGACGACCTGAAACTGACCCCGACCCAGATCGAACGGCTGAGCCCGGCGCGTTTTCCGGCGCCGGCCAACCCGCTGATCACGGTGGTCGGTGGCGACGAGTCGGAAGAATTTCACCGCCACAACCAGTTGATCCGCGATGCCTGGGGGCCGACTGCGGTGCCGCAGGTCGTCAGCGTGCCCGAGACCAACCATTTCACGGTCTTGCACGCGCTGGTCGATCCGCCAGAGCGCTTGCACCGCCTTGCGCTCGATCTGCTGGGTTTGCAGCCTGCCTGATGTTAGATTTTTTGCAGCGCTATTCCGGCGCTTGCCCGCATAGCGTGAGGCTATCCGGGGTATAGGAGCTTTGAATCGGCGGGTCGGGGCTGCTGGGCTACGGTTGGCAAGTGTTCGCGGCGTCACCGCGAGCCATCGTTCACATCCGTTTTTCAACGCTGGAGACACTCATGGCACTGAAAGGATCGAAAACCGAGCAGAACCTGAAGGACGCCTTTGCAGGCGAATCGCAGGCCAACCGCCGGTATCTGTATTTCGCAAGCAAGGCCGACATCGAAGGCCAGAATGACGTTGCCGCGTTGTTCCGCTCGACCGCCGAGGGCGAGACGGGTCATGCGCACGGCCACCTCGAATTTCTCGAGAACGGTTCGGGCGATCCTGCCACCGGCCTGCCCATAGGTTCCAGCCGTCTAAACCTGGCGGCCGCCGTGGCCGGCGAAACCCACGAGTACACCGACATGTACCCGGGCATGGCCAAGTCGGCGCGCGAAGAAGGCCACGACGAAATCGCCGATTGGTTCGAGACGCTGGCCAAGGCCGAGCGCTCCCACGCCAACCGTTATCAGAAGGCGCTCGACGCTCTGGTCGACTGAAGCTTCGTTCATCGCAGACCGATCAAGACAAGGGGCGCGATGCCCCTTGTTCATTGATGGGGCGACAAGATACCCAGACCGCGAGGAGACGCCACGATGGCCACCGAAGGCAACCTGCAAGCTCCCACCCGGCACCCGATCGACTGGAAGAACCCGGTCTTCTACGACGAGGCCGCGTGCAACCAAGAGCTCGAACGGATCTTCGACATCTGCCACGGTTGCCGGCGTTGCGTGAGCCTGTGCCAGGCGTTCCCGAATCTGTTCGATCTGGTCGATGCCACCGAAGATGGCGAAGTGCATGGCGTCGCCAAAGCCGATTACGCCAAGGTCGTCGACCAGTGTTATCTGTGCGACCTGTGCTACATGACCAAGTGTCCTTACACGCCGCCGCACCCGTGGAACGTCGATTTCCCGCACACCATGCTGCGTGCCAAGGCCATCAAGTTCAAGCAGGGCGGCGTCGGCGTCGGCGAAAGATTGCTGGCGTCGACCGATGTGCATGGCCAGTTTGCCGGCATCCCGGTGGTGGTGCAGGTTGCCAATGCGCTGAACAAGACCAAGCCTGTACGCAAGCTGCTCGACAGCACGCTCGGCGTTCACCCCGATGCCTGGTTGCCCGAGCTGGCGAGCAAGCGCTTCCGCTGGAGCGCCGACAAGCAGGGCCATGCCAAGGTCGTCACCAACGGCGAGCGCACGCCGGGCAAGGTGGCGATCTTTTCCACCTGCTTCGTCAACTACAACGAGCCCGGCATCGGGCACGACCTGATCAAGCTGCTCGAGCACAACGACATCCCGCATGTGCTGGTCGACAAGGAAAAATGCTGCGGCATGCCCAAGCTCGAATTGGGCGATCTTGATTCGGTGGCCGAGCACAAGGCGGCCAATATCCCGGTGCTGGCGCGCTACGCGAAAGAGGGTTACGCGATCATCACCGCGATTCCGAGCTGCACGCTGATGTTCAAGCAGGAACTGCCGCTGATGTTTCCAGACTGCGCTGATACGCAGGCCGTCAAGAAGGCGATGTTCGATCCGTTCGAATATTTCATCGCGCGCAACCGCGACGGCCTGCTGAAGACCGATTTCAAGACCGCGCTCGGCAAGGTCAGCTACCACATCCCCTGTCATGGCCGGGTGCAGAACATCGGCAAGAAGACCGAAGAGATGTTCAAGCTGATCGGCAAGCAGGTCGAGGTGAAACTGAACACCGTCGAACGCTGTTCCGGCCATGCCGGTACGTACGGCGTGAAGACCGTAACGCACCCGGTGGCAATGAAGATCGGCAAGCCGGTTTTCAAGGCGATGGCCAG
>JBDTQC010000501.1:0-3017 GCA_039932405.1 Ideonella sp. | reverse complement strand
GGCGAACGTTGTTTTCTGGTGCCCGGCGATTCGCCAGTCGGCTACCGCCTGCCGCTCGATTCGCAGCCCTGGGTGGCCAAGAGCGATTACCCCTACACCCATGCCCCCGATCCGACGCAAACCTTCGAGCCGTTGCCGGCGCATGACGAACTGCATGAAAAGCGTGCTACCAGTGCTAGCGAAATCCCCGCTGCTGCGGCAACCGCCACCGTGGGCAGTGATCGCCCACCGCAGAGCAAGGAGTCGGCGTCCGATATCACGCGTACGGCCATTTCGGTGCAGGCACGCCAGGGCGTGCTCTACATTTTCATGCCGCCGACCGATGCCCTTGATGACTATCTCGAACTCGTTGCCGCCGTTGAGGCGACCGCCGAAGCGCTGAAAACGCCGGTTCTCCTCGAAGGTTACGAGCCGCCCTCCGACCCGCGGCTGACCAACTTCCGCGTCACCCCCGATCCCGGTGTCATCGAAGTCAACATCCAGCCCTGTGCCCACTGGGATGAGATGGTCGAACGCACGACGCATCTTTACGAGATGGCACACATGTCACGCTTGACCAGCGAAAAGTTCATGCTTGACGGTCGCCATACCGGCACCGGCGGCGGCAACCACTTCGTGATGGGCGCGGCGACGGTCCACGATTCACCGTTTCTGCGCCGCCCGGACCTGCTCAAGAGCCTGATTGGCTACTGGCACAACCATCCCTCGCTGTCCTTTCTCTTCTCGGGCATGTTCATCGGCCCGACCAGCCAGGCGCCGCGCATCGACGAGGCGCGCAACGATTCGGTCTACGAGATCGAGATCGCGTTGGCCGAATTGAAGCGGGTCACTGCGGCCGACCAACCGCCATGCCCGCCGTGGTTGATCGATCGCATCTTGCGCAATCTGTTGATCGATGTCAGCGGCAATACCCACCGTGCCGAGTTCTGCATCGACAAGCTCTATTCGCCCGACGGACCGACCGGCCGTCTCGGCCTGCTCGAGATGCGGGCCTTCGAAATGCCGCCGCATGCGCGCATGAGCCTGACCCAGCAGCTGCTGATGCGCGCGCTGGTCTCGCGGTTCTGGAAGCAGCCCTATCGACCAGCCCGGCTGAAGCGCTGGGGTACCGAACTGCATGATCGCTTCATGCTGCCGCACTTCATCTGGGAAGATCTGCGCGATGTGATCGAGGAGCTGAACGATGCGGGTTACGCGTTGCAGCCCGAATGGTTCGCGCCGCATTTGAGCTTCCGCTTCCCGTTTCTGGGTGACTTTCAGGCCCGCGGCGTCGAGGTCGAGTTGCAACTCGCGCTCGAACCCTGGCACGTGATGGGCGAGGAGGGCGCGCCTGGCGGTACCGTGCGGTTTGTCGATTCGTCGGTGGAACGGATCCAGGTCCGGGTCACCGGACTGATCGGTGATCGGCATGTCGTGACCTGCAACGGCCGCGTCGTTCCGCTGCAATCCACCGGCAAGATCGGCGAGTTCATCGGCGCTGTCCGCTACCGTGCCTGGCATCCGACGTCGGCCCTGCATCCGACGATCGATATCGATGCGCCGCTGACCTTCGATCTGGTCGACACCTGGATGGGTCGATCGATGGGAGGCTGCCAGTACCATGTGGCCCATCCGGGCGGGCGCAGCTACGATACCTTTCCGATCAATGCCTACGAAGCCGAAGCGCGGCGGCTGGCGCGCTTCTTCCGGGTTGGCCATACGCCGGGCAGCATGACGGTGCGACCGGAAGAGCGCAATCCGGACTTCCCGTTTACGCTTGATCTGCGCCGGCCCCGGGTTCCCTGAGCCGCCTTGATCGGCTGGCCGTGACCGCCAGCCGATGCACAATTGGCAAGCCTTGCCCATTGCCCGACACGATGCTCGAACAACTGCTGTCCGGTTATTCACCGCTCGAGGGACGCTACGACGAATTGTTGGGCGCCGACGGACAACCGCGTCAGCAGTGGGATGCGTTTCTGCGCTCACTGGCGGCACGCCAAGGGCCTGAAATCGGGCAGACGCTGTCGCTGATGGAAAACGAAATCCATCAAAGCGGGATCACCTACAACGTCTATGCGGATCCGCAAGGCAACGACCGCCCCTGGGAAGTCGACCCGCTGCCGTTGCTGCTGTCCGGTGCAGAGTGGCAGGCCATCGAAGCGGGGATCGCGCAGCGCGCCGAGTTGTTGAATCACGTGCTGAACGATATCTACGGACCACAGAAATTGCTGCGCTCGGGGGCCATTCCGCCGGCCGTGATATTTGGTCACAGCGGCTTTTTGCATCCGGCCCAACATGGGCATCCGCCGGGCGACATCCGCCTGTTTCACTACGCCGCAGATCTCGCGCGTGCTCCGAACGGCAAATGGTGGGTCGTCGGCGATCGCACCCAAGCCCCATCCGGGGCTGGCTACTCGTTGGAAAACCGCCTGATCGTCTCGCGCGTCTTCCCGCAAATGTTTGGCGAATTGCATGTGCAGCATCTGGCGTCGTTTTTCGATGTCTGGCGAGAATCGCTGTTGCGCTGGGCTC
The DNA here is from genome assembly GCA_039932405.1 of Ideonella sp. Taxonomy (GTDB): domain Bacteria; phylum Pseudomonadota; class Gammaproteobacteria; order Burkholderiales; family Burkholderiaceae_C; genus Ideonella_A. Next base: position 506 of record JBDTQC010000501.1, on the reverse strand, counting down.
CGAAGGGAGATGGCCCGCCGTTGATCGTGCTGCTGACCCCTGGCCCTTACAACGAAACCTACTTCGAGCATGCCCTGCTGGCGCGTTACCTCGGCTTTGCGCTGGTCGAAGGCAATGACCTGACCGCGCGCGACGGCAAGGTCTGGATGAAGACGGTCGAAGGGCTGAAGCGGGTGCACGCGATGTTGCGCCGCCAGGACGACGATTACTGCGACCCGCTGGAACTGCGCAGCGATTCGGCATTGGGTGTACCCGGCCTCACTGAATGCGCTCGCCGGGGCAACATCCTGATCAGCAATGCGTTGGGAGCCGGGGTGATCGAGTCGAGTGCGCTGCTCGCCTACTTGCCGGGTCTGAGCAAGAGTTTGCTTGGTGAAACCCTCAAACTGCCATCGGTAGCAACCTGGTGGCTGGGCGAGCCATCTGCGTTTGCCGAGGCCTGGGAGCGGCTCGACAATCTGATCATCAAGCCGTTGGAGCGATCGACGGCCGAACCGGCGGTTTTC
>JBDTQC010000500.1:0-3024 GCA_039932405.1 Ideonella sp. | reverse complement strand
CCCTCGAAGATATCCATCACGCCAAGCGGCGAGCAGATCGATGAGCAACTGCTGAAGACCGTCGGCACGCAACCCGATCGGGCCAGCCCGACGGAGTTGATGCTGGCCGTCGCGCAGGTTGCGCGCCAGCAGTTGTCGCAGCGCTGGGTCGAAACCCAGCGCGTGGACAGCAGCGTCAAGGCGCGCCGCGTCTACTACCTGTCGATGGAATTTCTGATCGGCCGCACCTTGACGAATGCGCTGAGCGCGCTCTCGCTGCAGGAATCTGCCGTCGCCGGCCTCATGCATCATGCGAAAACGTTGGAGGAGATCGTCGATTGCGAACCCGACGCCGCGCTTGGCAATGGCGGTCTAGGCCGACTGGCGGCGTGTTTTCTCGATTCGATGGCGACGCTGGGGCTGCCGTCGTTCGGCTACGGCATCCGCTACGAATACGGCATGTTCGCGCAGAAGATCGAGGGCGGTGAGCAAATCGAGATTCCCGACCCGTGGTTGGAAGACGGCACGCCATGGGAGTTTCCGCGCGCCGGCATCAACATACCGGTGCGCTTCGGCGGATGGGTCGAACATCAAGGCGACGGCGACCAGGCCAAGGCGATCTGGCGTCCTGCCGGCGAAGTCGCAGCCAAGGCCTACGACATGGTGATCCCGGGCTACGGCACCACACGGACCAGCACCTTGCGGCTATGGAAGGCGGTGGCCCCGGCGCTCCTCGATCTGGCCGCCTTCAATACCGGCGACTACGGCAGGGCAGCCAGCATCAAGAACGAATTCGAGAATATTTCCTGGGTGCTGTACCCGAACGACAGCACGCCGGCCGGCCGCGAGTTGCGCTTGAAGCAGGAGTATTTCTTCACCGCAGCATCGATCCACGACATCGTGTGCCGGCACATCGAGGAACACGGCAGCCTGGTCAACTTGTCCGACCAGGTGGCCATGCACCTCAACGACACTCACCCCGCAATCGGCGTGGCCGAGTTGATGCGCCTGCTATGCGACGACCACGGCATGAGCTGGGCCGACGCCTGGGCCCAGTGCACACGCGTTTTTTCTTACACCAACCACACCCTGATGCCCGAGGCATTGGAAACCTGGCCGGTCTCGCTGATGCAGCATGTGCTGCCGCGCCATCTGGAAATCATCTTTCGCATCAACGAAGAGTTACTTGAATTTGCGGCGACGCAGCGGCCGGGCGACGCGGGGTTTCTGGCACGCCTGTCGTTGATCGACGAGCAGGGCGAGCGCCGCGTGCGCATGGCACATCTGGCGATCGTCGGCAGTCACAAGGTCAACGGCGTATCGGCGCTGCACTCCGCATTGCTGGTTCAGACCATCTTTGCCGACTTCGCATTCCTGTGGCCCGATCGTTTCACCAACATGACCAACGGCGTGACGCCCAGGCGCTGGTTGCAGCAAGCCAACCCCGGGCTGTCGGCACTGCTCGATCAATCGATCGGTACACAATGGCGGTCCAACCTCGAGGGCCTGGCTGCATTGAAAGACCTGCAGAACGACGCGGCTTTCAAAGCGTCATTCATGGCTGTCAAACGCGCCAACAAGGACCGTCTGGCGGCGCTGATCGAGCGCACAACGGGAATCGCCGTCAAGGCAACCAGCCTGTTCGATGTGCAGGTCAAGCGCATCCATGAATACAAGCGCCAGTTGCTCAACGTGTTGCATGTCGTCAGCCGCTACCAGGCGATGCTGATCCATCCGCAAGGCATCAACGGCCGACCCTGGGTGGCCAGAACCGTGATATTCGCCGGCAAGGCCGCTTCCAGCTACTACATGGCCAAATCGATCATCCGGCTGATCAACGATGTCGGCTCGGTGATCAACAACGATGCGCGCATCGGCGACAAGCTGAAGGTCGTCTTCATACCCAACTACGGGGTGTCGATCGCCGAAGTGATCATGCCGGGCGCCGACCTGTCCGAGCAGATCTCGACCGCCGGCACCGAGGCATCAGGCACTGGCAACATGAAGCTCGCACTCAACGGTGCACTGACCATCGGCACCGATGACGGCGCCAACATCGAGATTCGTCAGCAGGTCGGTGACGACAACATCTTCATCTTCGGCCTGCGCACCGCCGAAGTCGTCGCCCAGCGTCAGGCCGGCTATCAGCCGATGCGGCTGTACGAATCGAATGCCGCGCTGCGCGCAGTGCTCGACGGCATCGCCGGCGGCCAGTTCTCGCCAGCCGAGCCAGGACGTTATCGCCAACTGGTCGATTCACTGCTGTGGGGCGGCGACCATTACCTGCTGCTGGCCGACTATGCCGACTATGTGGCCACGCAGGCCCGCGTCGACGACCTGTATCGAGATCCGGGGCAGTGGGCCACCAAAGCGATCGCCAACGTGGCCGGAATGGGCGTGTTCTCGTCCGATCGGACGATCGCTGAATACGCCAGCCAGATCTGGCAGGTCAAACCGGATGCCAGCTGATTCCCCGGCCCCCGGCGGCAAATTTCAACTGACCACCGGCCGGCCCTGGCCGCTGGGTGCGCACCGCAGCGGCGACGGCGTCAATTTCGCGGTTTTCTCCGCCCACGCGCAAGCCATTGAGCTGTGTCTGTTCGACAGCAGTGGAGTCACGCAAATCGGCCGGCAGCCGTTGCCGATGCGCAGCGGCGACATCTGGCACGGCTTTCTGCCCACCGCGCCACCCGGTTTGATCTACGGCCTGCGCGCCAGCGGACCCTGGTGCCCCGGCTCCTTTGTGTACCACGTATCCACGATCCGACATCCGACGCAGGGGCAGTGTGGTGTCGCCCGGCATCCTCGCGATATCACCCGCCTCTCCACCTCGGGCGAGACATAGGAATGAGTGAAAGTCCCATCATCTTCTGCCTTGATGATAAGCAGCGCTAACGGGACTCTGAAAAGCTTGTCGAGCTGATCCTTGCTCACGGAGCCCTTGTAGGACTTATAGTTTTGCCGTTTCAGCGAAAGAACGAACATCTCGCCTTGCTCGGTGAATGGACAGGCTACCAGATTTTCGCTCAGTGCCTTTGAATCGCT